>CAYGBF010000237.1:0-6538 GCA_964348035.1 uncultured Eubacteriales bacterium
TCTCAGCACTCATAATGCCGGCTACAGGAGGGCTGTGTTAAATAAGGTGGGCCGATTCGACGAGCGGTTTAAAGGGGCCCAAGGCGAGGATAGAGACTTAAACATCAAGATCTCCAAGAGAGGAGGAAAACTGAGGCTGTCCAAGGATATTCTGGTTTATCACGATAGAGACCTGTCGTTGGGTTCATTTTTAAAGAAATACAGACACTATGGAAGAGCGGCTCATGAGTTATCCCTGAGATATCCGGATCTAGAGCGTCTCTCTGTGAAAGGATACCTTCTGCTTTGGACCCTGGTGTTAAGGAGATATGGGAATTTGCCTGAAAAAATCGCAGCCTTCTTGTTGCTGACTCTCTCTCAATCGTGCACATTCATCGGTTATCATGCTGCATCATTCACGAAAAGAAGGAAAAGAAGGCGGGGATAAGATGGCGCCTTCTAGGACAGTTTCCGTTATTGTCTGTTCTTATAATGCCAAAGAAGACCTGAAGGAATGCTTGGTATCTCTGAAAAATCAGGACTATCCAGAGAGAGAGATCATCGTGGTTAACGATGCCTCTGAGGATGGGACGGCTGAATTCCTGGAAGACTTCAAGAAACAGACGAAGATGAGGTTCCGTGTGGTCACGAACGAGTCCAACTTGGGAGTTGCGGGTTCGAGGAACGCCGGGATTCGGGAGGCAACAGGTGAGTTCATTGCCTTCACCGATGCGGATTGTGTGGCCGATAGGAGCTGGATTTCTGAGTTGGTCAAGGGATACCGCCATCAGGATGTTTTTGCCGTAGGAGGAAGGATCCAGGATAGGCGCATTGATAATATCTGGGAGCTTACGGATAAAGGACATGATTTTATCGCCCTTTCTGAAGGATATGTGTCCTACATTCAAGGCTGCAACATGTCCTTCGAGGCTGAGGTGTTGAAAAAAATAATGTTCGATGATGAGATTAAATACGGATACGAAGAGGCCCTTCTTTGTGATCGTCTGATAAACGAAGGATATAAAATTTATTACAAGCCTCAAGCTGTGGTCTACCACAAAAGGAGAAGCCACCTCAGGGCCCAGATGAAACGGAAATTCCTTTTGGGTTTGAGTTCCATCTGGTATCGCAAAAAACAGAATAAGTTTTTCATGCTCAAAAGGCATTTGATTCTTCTCCTCTCCCTTTTATGTGTTCCTTTGGCCGCCGTTCATCTCGGGGCCTTGTATGTTTTTCTTTTCTTTTTCTTCATCTTTTCCTTAAGCCTCTTAAGGGATGAAATTTTATTCAAAAGAAAAACTTTTAAAGAAATAATCGTTACCTTCCCTCTGCTTATCTTTATAGAATTTGCTCATTTTGGAGGTTCTCTAGCTGGGTTGATGAGATTCCGGATCCTGAGAAAAGCTTAGTCACACACCTCTTTATTAGGAAAAGTGCAGGATCATTTCGTTTCCGTCATAATCCCCGTCCACAATGGGAGTGAGACGCTCGGGCCTTGTTTGGAAGGCATTTTCGAATCATCATATCCCCGTTTTGAATGCATCGTGGTTGACGATCATTCATCCGATGACACGGTCGAGGTGGCTGAGTCCTTCGAGACTAAAGTCATCCTGTTGGACAGACATCAAGGAGCGGCCTTCGCCCGCAACCGAGGAGCAGAGGCTTCGAGCGGAGATATTCTGCTTTTTGTGGATGCAGACGTCAGGGTTTACCCAGACTGTTTGGATCGAGTGGTGAGGACTTTTGATAAGAATCCTCGGATATCGGCTCTCTTCGGTTCCTATGATGACCAACCAGGTCGGTCAGACTTTTTTTCTCAGTACAAGAATCTCTTCCATCACTACATCCATCAGAACTCAAGAGAGGAAGCGTCCACGTTTTGGAGCGCTTTCGGAGCTATAAAGAGGGATGTTTTTTTCGATGTCGGAAAGTTCAACGAGAACACAAGGATGATGGAGGATATAGAACTGGGGTACAAGTTGAGGGCCAATGATCATGAGATCCGTCTCGATAAAAGGCTCGTGGTCAAGCATCTCAAGCATTTTACCTTCATAAACCTCTTGAAATCGGACCTCTTTGACAGAGCCGTTCCCTGGACAGTGCTGCTGTGGAAGAACAGACAGTTCACCGATGATCTCAACCTCCAGTCGAAACAGAGATTCAGTGCGGGTATCCTTGTTCTCCTGGTTGTTTCTGTCTTGATGGCTATCAGGTGGCTCTGGTTTTTAGCTGCTGTTCCAGTCTTATACGCCTTATTCTTTCTGTTGAATCGTGATTTTTACAGGTTTTTTCTCGAGAAAAGAGGTGTTTTTTTCGCTGTGAAAGTTATTCCGTTACATTTTTTGTATTTTTTCTACAGCCTACTCGGCTTCGTTATCGGAACATCTCAATATTTTTACGGTCAAATCTTGTCTAGGGACAGAGTTTCCTGACTTTTGCTTTTTCATGAGAAAATAAAAAAGTCTGGAAAAGACAGGGACAGATGAAAAAAAAGCTGCTGCTTTTTCTTTCCGATGCCAGTCATCCTGAGCTCATACCGACAGCATCCACTCTGGCCTGGCTTTGCCGAACAAAAAATTGCCTCTTTGACAATTACTATCACAGCTATCATCGGGGAATTCATTTTCCAGGGGGTGATTCAAGAGATTTGGAAATCGGGTTCCTGACTGGAGGGACGGTCGCTGGGGACCGGCATTTCGAAGAATTCTATTTCCTTCTTCACAACTTTGAAGTCACGGTCATCTGTTTCAAAGAGACGATTTTTGGCTCGAGCATAAAGAATCTGGATGTTCCCCTTCTTTGCCGCTCGAATCGAGTAGATGATATCTACAAGAAGGCGTTTCATTTTTTTGATGTCCCTTTGCCCTCCGATGTGGTGATGATTGGGTCGAATTTTGAACGAGGCTTATCCGGTCTGCATGCCTATCTCTATCCGGAGATTTATTATCGACGGGCACTCGGAGTGCTGGATAAAATTACTGACGATGAATTGGCTGAGTTGACCGATAAGAGCAGCAGAATCTTTTGTTTTCTTGTCGATGATAGCCTAGTGTCCCGATTGAAAGGCGAAGGATATGAAGTCGAAGTCGTCGACAAGTTAAAAGAAAACGACGATTATCTGAGTATTTCCAAAAGAATAGCCCTCCGCTATCAGAGCCGCGCTGAGGGATGGATCTTGGGTGATCCGATTCTGGTCTCCCATTGGCTGCCTAAAGCCTGCGAGGAAAATCTCATCGCTATCTACAGCATCCCTCAGAAAAAGATTCTCTTTGAGCTGGGGGATATCATTTCATCTAGAGGCAAAGTTGTTTACGGCCGTCAGCACAGCGATGAAGATTTTTTCGAATTGTCAAAGTTGAACCAGTGCTTTCAGGTGATTGATCCCTGTCGGCCTCCGTTTCAGTCCCAAGTGCACGCGGATTACAGGTGGGAGACAGAACAGAACAAAGAAGGCTTCTACAGCGATGAGTACAGTGAGGAGGAGTTGGTTCAGTTTGCCCAGGATGGAAAGGTTCTCATTTCTTTGATGTTCTGGAGTGGAATGATTCGAGAGATTGCCAATCTCTACAATCTCATGGAGCTCTTTGCCATCTCAAAGTTGAGATGCGGATTAGTCCTCACCGCCCAAAGTTTTGAGTACATGATGCATTCCCCGTTAGAACTGCTCGTCATTCCTTATGAGCAGGGAGGAGTCTATCCTCTCGTGGAAGCTGTCCTAGGGAGCGGTGGAATCGGAGTCGGAATAGAGTCTTATATCGAGAAAGACAGGCTCTTGGAGAATTTAAGAGAGGCCTTATCCAGGATTTTACAGAAAGTCGGCCAGACGAATCTTCTCCCTCGAGGATGGTGGCCGACCCTGGATACGGAATTGCAGAAACTCAGCCCCTGGAAAAGACCGAAGCCTCTCCGATTCTTAAAATATTCTCCTTATTTTCAGTTTCGATTCAAAAAAGAGAAAAAGATGGCTGACGAACATTCCGGAAGAGGAAGGTCTGATCCTGGTAAAGGCAGAGTAAAAGACTGGATAAAGAAAAAAGGGCTGACAAGGCATTTGGAGCCTTATCGGCCTTATGAGTTTTATCGATCCGGACCTCTTCAAGAGGAATTAATCAGGGGCGTAAAGGCTGCTGGGTTGGAATACATGTTTACCAAAGCAGGATTCCAGAGGAAGCCTAAAACTCATTATCTCGATGATGATTTTATTGCTCTCAACTATACGGCTGGTCAGTGGGACGGGTGGACGCCCTTCGAGACGGTTAATGATGTCTCGGACCTGAGAAAAGCAGAGAAGACTTTGCTAAGAAGCGGAAAACCGGGCTGGATTGTGAGTACTGTTGACTCGTGTTTATGGGCATTTAGCGGTGAGTTCTGGAAGAGAGGAAACCGGCTCTACGAGATCGCCAAGTTCTGTTCCGAGGGAGGAGGATCGAAGAAACTGATAAACGTCAAACCCTATACTATCGCCCGCTATGCGAGGATTATCTCCCGGATTGGAATTCTTTAAGGTGAATTGACCACGACAGGTGAGTTGATATCGTAGTCTCAGATTCAGGTTGATGATGAGGGAAGAAAACGATCTTTTGAGATCGAGTAGGCGCGGTTCTGGAGCCTCTTGGAAATATTTCCTTTTGATCTGCATCATGATCGCCACCCTGGCCAGTGCTGGATCTGTTTTTCAGACCATCATCAAATTTAAAAACATCCCTTTTCCTTGGGATCCGGCGGGCCATGCCACGGAAGGATTGATCATAGCTCGGGATTTAAAGGCAGGAGATATCATTTCGTTAATCGGGGATACCTACAGACAGGGGTGGTGGCCGTTCTTTCATTCCTGGTTGTTGGCTCCAGCGTTTATCATCTTCGGCAAGACTTACGCAGCCGCACGGGGTGTGAGCTTGTTTTGTTTTGTCCTTGCTGTCCTTCTTATCTATTGGGTGGGATTCAGAATCGACTCCAAGAAGGGACACTGGGTCGGCCTGATAACGGTTTATCTCGTCCTGACTTCTTTGCCCTTCCTTGTCCTTTCCGCGATGTGTATGAGTGAGATTCCGGGAGTCTTCATGACATTTTTAACCTTCCTCGTCTACTTAAGGGCCGTCAAGAACCAGAGTTCGTTCCTTTTTGTTTGCGCCAGTGTTCTCATGGCTTTAACTCTTTTCACCAAATGGCATCATGGGGTTTTTGCCGCTTCCGCTATCCTCCTCACTCAGTTGACGAGCCAGAGAAAAATTATAACCCGAAGCAATCTGAGCCTTTTTCTTCCTTTTCTTCTCATCATGTTGGGTTGGTTTATCTACCCGCGCCATATCGCCAGCTTTTACGGCCATTCCACGTTCCAGCCCCACTATTATAAATTTTTGAGCCTGGAAAACTGGCTTTATTACCCAAAGAGTGTTCTCAAGATTTATCATTCCTCTCTCCCTATCGCCGCGCTCGTGGTTGTGGCCTTCATCTTCACCTTTACGAGAATAAAAAATCCGGCCATCAGAGTGCTCATCATCCATGTCCTCGTCGGAATCATCCTGATGACTATAAAACTGGATAACAGACACAGATACATTATTTCTATCGTTCCCTCTATCTGGATTCTGGGTTCGAGTCAGATTGTCGAGATGGCCTATCACCTGAAGAATCGTCTGAAGGATAGAAAATTGAAGATAGCTCTCGCTTCGTGTCTCATCGTTCTGGCGGCGGTCGTATCTTCATTCTCTGTTCCCAGGACTTATAAAAGTTATCCTGATTTGCTGTTAGGTATCAATTATTGGGGAGACGAAAGACCAAAAAAGGCTTATGAATTCGTTGCCGATAATGTCGGTCGTCACGACCATCTGGCTGTTTTTGGTAGTTGGGATTATTATAACAGCCTGAACAGTCAGGCGATCAGATGGCATATCGAAGTCAACAGGGATCGCAACTGGATGGAAACCCGTTTCAAAAAGAAAAGAGCCCGATTCTTTTTCAGCCAGCTATTGAAGAGATGGGATAGGCAGTCCTTCAACGATTTTGTCCGTTTCTTGGAAGATAAAGATGTCAGAGTGGAAGAGTATCACCTGCTGAGCTTTCTAAAAACTCTCGACCAGGGAGCTTATCAAGGATACAGAGAAAGGATAAGAATAAACCCCTTCAGCGATAAGATCATCGATATTAATCTCCTGGATTCCCAGACCACTTGTCTTATCGTCATCCTGAATGAAGAAGAGAAGGAGTTAAACTGGTTTGCCGAGCGGTATTTTCTGAACCAAAAAGCATGGCAGAAGTTCAATGAAGAAAGGTTTATTGACTTGGGCGTTAAGATAACTCTGTATGAGAGAAAAACTGCCGCAAAAGCTCGGACTCCCTCTTAAAATCTTCTGAAAGGTATCGATCGGAAATGCTCAACGGTAAGAAAATCATCGTGGTGCTCCCAGCCTACAATGCCGAGAAGACGCTCCGCCAGACTTACAACGAGATTCCTCATGATATCGTCGATGAGACGATTCTCATCGATGACGGAAGTCAAGATCTGACTGTCAAGTTGGCCCAGGAGTTAAACATCAGGACCTTCACGCATCCGAGAAAT
>CAYGBF010000238.1:0-2134 GCA_964348035.1 uncultured Eubacteriales bacterium
TCCACCAGGCTTTCGTCCGGCAAAAGCAGATCGAGCAGGCCGTTAACGTATTTCTTAAAAGCCGCCTCTCCTTGATCTTGAGACTCCCAGCTTAAAAGGATGGTGCCTTTGGAGCCGCCTTCGGGAATGTCTTTATTCTTCTTCTGCTGGGTCAAAGCCAGGTTATAGTTTTCGTCGAAGATGAAGTCAGAGTTGTTCAAATAATTCTGATAGGTATGGGAACGGACAATCCTCACCCCTCCCCTGGCGATATCCCTGAACCTGACGTGGAAGCCGCGGAGCTCCATGGAGATGACGTGGAAGATGCCGTACGGCTTGACGGGATAATCGATCTCGTTGAGATAAGCGGGAGAGTACATGAAGGCCACCGAGGTTTTTTCCTTCTTGTAGAAATTGGTCCTCTGGATGACTTCGATGAACAGTAAAATCGCCTGCAAGATATTCCTGTCGATTTCCACGGATATTTTGTTTCTGATGTTCTCCTCTAGTCTTTCCTTCGCTTTTTGGATATCGTGCTGTTTGAAGGAGGGATTGAATTTTCTGTCGAAAAGTTTAAAGGCTTTCTTCAGGTAAGGATAGTGACTGACCAGACAATCCCAGATTCTGGCCTCATCATAGGTTTCTTTGGCCAGCTTGGTCCTCAGAGTCCGCGTTAAGCCGACAAGCTCGGGTGAATCCTTCAAGACATCAATTATTTTAAGGTACTCTTCGTTGTATTCTGTGAGGAATTGATGGACAAAACTCCAGGCAGAGACGCCGAAGACCATCTCATGGGCATTGAGTTTCCCCTCTCGGAAGAGCGGGGAGAGCGGACTTTCCGGAATGACGTAGATGAGGCTTATATCCTCTACGATTCGATGGACTCTTTTTTCGTCTTTTATGTCGGCCATGTAAAAAGCATAGACTGTTTTCCCGTTGGCGAACTGCTCGACATATTTCCTGGTTGAAACCAGACCGTATGAATGGATCACATCGGAGACATTCGAGAAGAAGCAGCATCCCGAATCCCGGTTGACGGCTGCCATAAGACGAAGTTCGCCGGTCTCCTTTTTACGGGAAACTTCGATCAGAGGTGTCTCCCAGCCGCGGGATTCTTGGAGAATTTTTTGGTATCTCTGGAGGGTTTCTGGCATGGCTGACTTCAAAAAGTCTTTACTCCCAATCTTTTTGAGGCTTGTTTCGCACGGATCGCTTTTTCGCGAAGAGAATTGAGGCTTGTACACCAGATACATCCGGAGATGCTCCAGACCCTGGGCCTTACCCGAAGTCCGGTAGGACTCCAGCCTGAAGTCCGGGTATTTCTCCTCGATCCGCTTCTCGACTTCCAAAGCCCGATAATGGTAATCATCCACGAGATAGATGGCCTCATTCTTCCGCTCCGTGGCCAGATCGATCTTCAACACTTTTTCTTCCTGGACAGAAGCCATGATCTCGGCGGCTTTGACGGCTTCGATGTGGTTGGCGATCGTCTCCAACGGCGTGGTCTCGAAATAATACGGACTCATCCCCAAACCGGTGCAGAACCAATCTATTTCCTCTCTGACCACAGTCTTGGAGTAATTCCCGCGACTCAAGATGATATCCTCGATTCTTCGAAGCTGGTCGACATTAAGGACGGATTCTGAAGCAATCTGTCTCAAGCTTCTCATCTTTTTCTCCTTAAGACGTGAGTTTTGACTCGATAGCTAGTAAAATGTACTCTTCGTTCATACATTTTTTAATTGATTTTTCCGGATTTGTCCACTGAACACGATAAGGATTCGATCAAAAACGGTTCATCAGGAAAGGAGGCATAAGATGCTCGTCCAGGAAATCAGAAAAGAACTCAAGAAACACGTCGATACAGATTACAAGAAAAGCATCCAAAGATTTTTTAAAGAAGAGATCGCCGCCTACGGAGTGAGACGACCCGAGGTCAAAAAAATCACCGCCCAGTACTTCCAAAAAATCAAGCACCGACCCAAGGAAGAGGTTTTCCGTCTCTGCGAAGAGCTCATGGCTTCGGGGATGATGGAGGAGAGAGGGATTGCCTTTGACTGGGCTTTTCGTTACAGGAAACAGTATGTTCCGGCCGATTTTAAGGTCTTTAAATCCTGGCTTAAAAATTATGTGTCAAACTGGGCGGCGTGTGACC
>CAYGBF010000239.1:0-2740 GCA_964348035.1 uncultured Eubacteriales bacterium
ACGGACGATATGACATCAAAGTCTATGATGCTCTCTCCGGAAAACTCATCTACTCAAAAGGATTTGAGTGCTATTTTGCCGAATATAAAACCACGGAATCGGCCCTCAAGGGGATAAAAAGAACCTACCATGAAACAGCCCTCAGCCCTTACCCGAAGCAGAAGATACGGTTTACTCTTGAGATAAGGGATAAAAAAAACATCCTCCACCGTCTCTACACTCAGGAAATTGACCCGGCTGGGATAAACATCATCAAGGAGAGTCCTGACCAGAGAACAAAAGTATTCGAAGTCCTGAAAAACGGAGCTCCTGCTGCGAAAGTGGATGTGGCTTTTATCGCCGAAGGATACAGGAAGGAAGAGTGGGAACTCTTCCGGTCAGACCTCAAACGTTTTGCCGACGTCTTTCTCAGTCTGGAACCTTACACGACACACAAACAGAAATTCAACCTCTATGGGGTTTTCCGACCCTCTGAGGAGAGCGGCTGCGATGAGCCTCGCCGAGGTGTTTTCCGGAGAACGGCCGTCGAGGCCAGCTTTAACTCGTTGGGCTCTGAACGCTATCTTCTGACCGAAGACAACAAGAGCCTCAGAGACATCGCGGCCGCAGTCCCGTATGATGCTCTGGTCATCATGGTTAACCACAAACGCTACGGCGGCGGGGGAATCTACAATTTCTACTGTGTGTTCACGGCTCACAACCAGTGGTCCGACTATCTTCTCCTCCATGAATTCGGTCATTCCTTTGCTGGGCTGGCCGATGAATATTACACCTCGAGTGTCGCCTACAACGAATTCTACCCGGAGGGAGTCGAGCCCACCGAGCCTAATATCACGGCCCTCCTCGATCCCTCAAACCTCAAGTGGAAAGAGTTCCTCAGCCCGGGAATAAAAATACCCACCCCTTGGGAAAAGGAGGACTACGACAAGATGGACAGAGCCTACCAAAAAAAGCGGCGGGACATCAACGCCAAAATCAGTAAGCTGATGAGGGAAGGAGCGGCTGAAACAGAGGTCGAAAAGTGGGAGAAGGAATCGGCTGAACTTTCCCGCACCCACCGAGACCAAGTCGAAGCCTATTTCGCCAGGAGCCGGTTCAAAGATAAGGTGGGCGCTTTCGAAGGTGCCGGTTATGCCCTCCTGGGGCTTTACCGGCCTATGCTGGACTGCCTGATGTTCACGCGGGGAAAAAAGCCCTTCTGTCGAGTGTGCGCCCAGGCTGTCGTCCGGGTGATAGAGCATTTCAGCGAGTAAATTCATCTTAAGGAGTTTGAGATGAAAAGGAAACACAAACGGCCTTTTGTTATCATCCCTCTCGTGTTGGCCATGCTGACTCCCTCCGGCCTCCAGGCAGAGGAGTCGCTGTTTTCTCCTGAAATAGCCGATTCGTCTTTAGTAGAAAAAATTTTCGCCTTCATCGAATCGAATCGGGAAAAAATCATCGAAGAATGGATCTTCCTGACCGAAATTCCCGCCCCCTCCGGACACGAAGAGAAAAGGGCCGAGTACATCCAGGAACAATTCAAAAAGATCGGTCTAGACAGGGTCTACACCGACGCTTCGGGGAACGTCGTCGGGATTTGGCGCGGTTCTGATCGAGGGAAGAAGATCATTTTTTCGGCTCACATGGATACGATCTTCCAAGGTGTTTGGGAAATACAGGTCAAACAAGAGGGCAATATCCTCAAAGCTCCCGGCATCGGGGATGACACGGCTAGCCTGATCAACCTCCTTTGGACCCTGCGGGCCTTGAAAACGGCCGGGTTTGAGCCCGTCCACACCTATTATTTTATAGGATCCGTCGGAGAAGAAATCGGATTTGTGGGCCTGGAGGAATTCTTGGAGGCAAGCCAGGAAAAATTCGATTTGCTTATTGCCCTCGATGGGGATTTAGGCAAGGTCCATTACGGAGCTCTCGGGTTTGGAGGCGGGACGATTGTCTTCTCCGGGCCCGGTGCCCACACCATGCAGAGCCGGGGCGTGCCCAACCCGATCCTGGCCGCAGCCAAGGCCGTTGACCGGATTTCCCGCATCCAACTTCCCTTCACACCGATAGAGCAATGGACGATCCTGAACATCGGGATGATCCAAGGAGGAAAAGTCCGGAATGCTGTTCCCCACGAAGCTTCGATCACGGTCGATCTGCGCTCTGCCGATCAACAGGAGCTGGAGAAAACGCAGACCGAGCTGAAACGCATATGTTATGAGGCCGCTTCAGAAGTTGGAGTGGATGTAAAGATAGACTTGAATGATGAGGCCAAAGCAAGCCAGATCCCCGGAGCCAAGGACTCCTTCCTAGTCAGGACTGCTGTGGATATCCTCCGGTATTTAGAAGTAAGAGACCTGGAAGTGGATCCGCTCGGATCGACAGAGGCCAACCTCGGTGTCGAACGGGATATCCTGTCGATTAACCTAGGACGGACCTACGGACGGTATAAACACAGTCTCAGGGAAGAGGCAGAGATAGACGGACTCTTCCAAGCCATGAAGTCGATTGTTCTCCTTATCTGTGCCTTGAATTAGGGGAAGACTAGACCAGCCTCACGATTTTTTCCAGCCACTTTTGGTCGACGGCTGAAAAAGCGTCGATTTTTTGGCTGTCTACATCCAGAACCGCCCACACCAGATGATGACTGTCGAAGAGGGGGACGACGATCTCAGAACTCGAGCGGCTGTCGCAGGTGATGTGGTCGGGGAATTTATGGACATCGGGGACGATCACAGTCTTCTTGCTATTCACT
>CAYGBF010000240.1:0-2628 GCA_964348035.1 uncultured Eubacteriales bacterium
CGGCCGTTCTCGATGGAATAATCGGCTCCGAGCAAACCCCCGGGAACCCGGTCGGGACCGCTGAGCCTGTCCCCACCACCTGTCCGATGATGCCCTACAGCCAGCTCGCTGCACATCCAGCGGATGACTCGATTGAGATCATTCCGGCAGGAAAGATGGGGCAGAAAGGCCGTATATTTTTTCTTCATAGCCTCCCAATCAGCCCCGTGCATGTTGGGCGCATAGAAATAATCGCGGTTGATCCGCCAGGCCTCATCAAAAATCTGGTTCCATTCGGCTCTGGGGTCGATCCGGACCTCAACGGCCTCTGTTTTAAGCTTGCCCTGGCCGGGTTTGGCTTTTCCCTGGGCTGGTATGATGCCCATGGCATTCTGAGCAAAGTAGAGAATCTTCTTGTTGTCCGATGAGATGGTGAACCCGTTGACACCGGGCATGAGAACTTCACCTTTGCGTTCGGCGAGGTCATACTTATGGAGCTTGGTCTCTCTACCGAAGGGATATCTATTCGTGCGGGGAGCTTCTATGTAGTAAATCTGTCCGGCAGCACCAGCTTGTAGACTCCAGTAATTTCCGGCAGGGATAGGAAGAGCAATGATCCGCTGGTTAAGCCCGGCAAAGTCTATCGAAAAGGTTTCATCCTTCTTCTCGTTTTCTTCGACTTTTTCCTTATCGGGTTTTTCTTTCTTAAGTTTATCCTCTTTCTCCTCGCCCGTTTCCTCATCGCTCTCTCTGGCCAGAGGATTCGGAATATCCTTACGTAGGACAGCCAGGTAAATCGAACTCGTCATCCGAATATCCACACCCGACATGGCAAACCAATGCTTGACCGGTCCCGCATCGGTGGAGGAGAGGAAATACAGATATTTTCCGCTCTCATCGAAGACGGGATTCCCGACTTCACTCATCCCATCCGTGACCGGGAAGGACTTATCCTGTTCGATGGAATACACGTAGACCTTTTGCATGTACGATCTAGTATTCAGGGTGTAGGCGATCCATCTGGAATCGGGAGACCAAGCCGCATGGGTGGTCCTGAATCGGGAAGGACCGAAGAAATGTTCACTCCCGATCTTTTTGACAGTGCCGGTTTTAAGTTCGATCCAGTAAAGACTCCAGGAGTTATCGGCAAAGACGATTTTTTGACTGTCCGGTGACCAGACTGGAGAATCATAGAAACCGGCTCCGGATATCTTGATTTTCTTGACATCTCCTTTTCCATCCTGACTCCGGACATGAAGTTCATACTTCCCCGACTCATCTGAGAAATAGGCGATATGCTTACTATCAGGTGACCAAACGGGATATCGTTCATGAGCCTCTGTCGTACGGGTCAGGTTGCGGGGGTCCCCTTTCTCAGCCGGGATCGAGATGATCTCTCCCCGGAATCCCAGAATAGCACGAGCCCCTGAGGGGGAAACATCACCACTCCGGATGTACCGGAACCCCTTAACAAACCGGGGACGGACCTCCTGGAGATCGGCCGCCACCCCGATGGTCAGCCTCGTGCTCTGGGCAGTCTCCGGATCATAAATGTGAAGATGTCCAGCCTGCTCAAAAGCGATCTTGTCTCCACCGGCCGAGGCACTTATAATGGGAAAATCTGTGTATTCGGTGAGCTGTTTTATCTGTTTGGATAGGGTGTCAAACACAAACAGGTTGAACTCCCCGTTCCGGTCCGAACGGAAGTAAATCTTATCGCCCAGCCACATCGGGTCTGTGTCGTTGCAGCGGCCCTCTGGCTGGGGAATCTTCTCCACGGAGTGGTCACTGAATGTGTATAACCAGATCGTTGATACCGTCCCACCTCGGTAGTTCTTCCACTGAAGAAATCGTTCTCCCAGCGGCGTGTAAGCCAGCCGGGTCCCATCAGGGGAATAGGTGGCCTTGTAGGCCCGGGGAAGCTTCAACTGTTCGGGAAATCCTCCCTCGACAGAGACTGTAAACAGCTGCATGTGGCGGCGGGTAAAAACAAACCGAGGAGAGGCAAACAGGACTGATTTTCCGTCGGGTGTGAAGCCGCGGACGATATCAGATCCCGGATGCCAGGTCAGACGCTTGGGAATACCCCCCCCAGCGGGAACCACAAATACATCCCGGTTGCCATCATACTCAGCGCTGAAAGCAATGAGTTCTCCATCTGGGGAGAAAACGGCGTTGGATTCGATCCCCTCATCCGAAGTGAGGCGCCTCACTCCACTCCCGTCGTTCCGAGCCACCCACAGATCGCCAGCATACAGAAAGGCGACATGCGTCTGGCTGATGGCGGGTTGCCCCACGAGTTTGGTGTCTTTAGTATCGACCCCAGCGACTAATGCCGGAAGCGCAAAGATTAATAACACAGGCAGAATCCATGACTTAAAGTTTTTCATGAGGGTCTCCTTTCTTAAAGGTCGAAATATTATATGCATATTATAAAATCCCCTCAGGTAGGAAATCGCCTGAATAGGCTTTTGATAAAGATGGCATCAGATGAATCCCAACTTATCCAATTCCATACTGAAAGGCTTTTATCACAGAAAACGAGTGATGTCAAAAGAAGCTCGAGCTGAGTAAGCATCCTTATTTCCGTGATAACCGCTACTATTATGGATCAGGTAGGGTGCATCGAAAACACGCGGACTTTCCCCA
>CAYGBF010000241.1:0-9253 GCA_964348035.1 uncultured Eubacteriales bacterium
CTCTATCATTTCTCGTGTGTTATGTTCTTTCCTTTGATTCCGTTCGCAGAAGCAGGAGACAATGGAAAGAAAGTCATGGCCGCAACTCAACCAAATCCCTAAATTTTACTGGCAGGGGGCCGCATTTAGTCATAAACGAGCGCCTTTTTGAAGGTCTTGCAGGATATTGATGATTCACTTGATCGTCACCGTCGGGCTGCTTGCGGCTGCGTTCATCATCTTGCGCGTCTTTGTCCGGAATGGCTACAAGAAAAGTGGCCGCCTCACTCCATTCCCCAGCTTTCTCCAGTTACTCTTGTTTTTGCTGCATGCCCTCAGTTCCTATGTCTATATGGATCCCTACTTTTCTAGAATCGACAGCAACAGTCCTCTCTTCATCCCTGCGATTATATGTATCATCATTGGATTAGCACTTTTGTTACCTGCCATGAGCCGGCTGGGATTCGGTGACACAATCGGTCTGAAGGCGGACAGTCTCAGGCAAACGGGGCTTTATCAGTACACCAGGAATCCCCAAATCGTCGCCAGTGCACCGCTCTACACAGGTTTTTTATTACTATGGCCTTCGTGGACGGGGTTAGTCTGGTTAGGCGTCCTTTTTGTGATCCTTCATATAATGGTCTTAACAGAGGAGGAACATTTAAAGAATTTATTCGGAGAAGAATACGATCGCTACTGTAAAAAAGTCCCAAGGTACGCAGGGTTCATCAGGAAAAATAATTAGCCCTTAGGGACGAATAAGTCAGGATCATGGCTGAGTGAGAAGTGGTGGCGATATTACCCGTGGTTTAAGCCTGGAAGTATCCGACTTGGATGACAGTGACTCTAGATAAAAAGATCTCATTGAGAGGATCCATTGAGGATAGGAATTTCAGATGACTCATAAGCAGAAAGTCGCCATTTTTGCGCCACTCATTCTGGTCGTCTCGATGTATCCAATATTTCATCTCTTTGCTACGGCGTTCGGAGAAAGGTTAGGGTGGTATTTCGGTTTGATTTTGTATTGGCTCGTATGGGGCGCCGCTTTTTCTGTTTGGATGATCGGGAAGGAAAATATCCTGAGACTAATCCGCCCTCAAAAAATAAACATAAAAATATTCTTACTTGTCATTTTCCCATCGATCATAGCCTCACTCCATAAATTGGTACCCGGAATGGAATACCAGAAACCAAGCCTGTTAATTATCCTTCTTTTGATATCAACAGCATTCGGTAATGGTTTCTTCGAAGAGGTTTTGTGGCGGGGTGTGTATCTGAGCCTGTTCCCGAATAATGTCTGGTTCTGGATGCTCTGGCCCAGCTTCTGGTTTGCTATCTGGCATTATGCTCCCGGTTCAGTCTCTCCCAGCAGCAACGTGGTCGCTTTGATGGTAGGGGCAGGGGCGTTTGGATTCTACTTGAGTTTTCTCGCTAAGAAAATGGGGACAATCTGGTGGTCCATAATGGCTCATACTCTGGCCGGTATGGTCATGATTCTTTGAATTCAAGAAACCGAGTCAAGGGGAATATTTGACCACTCTATTTTGCGTGTGCTATGTTTATTCGAGAGGAAGGATCTATTTCTCCTCTGTCTAAACAAGGAAAGAACACTTGAGCTGGACTTTAAGAGTCAAGGATAAATTTCAGGCGGCCCATTTTCTGAAGGACTACAAGGGTAAGTGTGAAAAAATCCATGGTCACACTTTCACCGTCGAGGTCCAGGTGGAAGCCCACAGCCTGGACAAGACTGGAATCGCCATAGACTTTGCCGAAATCAAGAAGAAACTGTCCGAAATCCTTCCCGACCACACCCACCTCAACGAAGTCTACGACTTCAACCCCTCGGCAGAAAACCTCTCCCGACATTTCTTCATGGAACTCAAGCAGCATTATCCGGTGAAAGCGGTCACGGTCTGGGAATCAGAGGATGCCTCGGCCACATACTCTGAAGATAGCTGAGATATTTCGCTCTATCCAGGGCGAGGGTCTCAGGCAAGGGGAACCCACTCATTTCATCCGGCTTGCTGGGTGTAACCTACGCTGTGCATTCTGCGATACCAAATACGCTTGGGGAGGAGGAGAGGACTTTACTCTCCTCGATATCCTGGAAACGATAAAAAAGAACAACACCCGATTCCCTGCCGAGTGGGTCTGTCTGACGGGCGGAGAGCCCCTCCTCCAGGATGTGGGTGAACTTGTCCGGGTGCTCAAACAGGAAGGTTTTCGCGTTCAGGTCGAAACAAACGGCATGACCTACCGCCGTTTGAACGTCGATTGGTATACGGTCTCTCCCAAACCTGAGGGTTACTCCTACAGGCCTGAATACAAGAAAAGGGCAAAAGAGGTGAAGGTTATTCTCTCTAGAGGACTGGACATCGCAGTCATCCAAAGGCTGCGGGAAGAATTCCCACCTAAAACGCCTCTCCTTCTCCAACCCGTTTCAAACAGAAAGTGGAGTATAAATTTGGGGATGAAATTGATGAAACAAGCATCGCAGGCGGGATTAAGAAATATTAAACTGTCCGTTCAGCTGCACAAAATATTCAGCTTCCGTTAAGGTTTTATTCTAATATTTTTCCCACAGCTGACCCCACTCGGTCTTCATGAACTGGTTGATTCTCTTCCGACCTACAGTGGGGTACCAGATCCAATCGTGGTAGATATTGCTGGCCAAGGGCGCCCAAAAAATCAAGACCGGGGAGAAAAGGATTTTTTCCAAAAAGCTCAGAAACCCCTTCCTGATCATCTGGTCTCCCCAGATGACGAAACTCTTCTTGGTCTCGAAATGAAAGTTTATCCCTGATATATCCTCACCGATGACTTCGATGCCTTCGAGATCCCCGACGCCTAAACCCCTTTCGTGGGCCATCCGGATGTACGGAATCTCCATCGGATCAAATCCCATGATTTTGGCCGATATCGCATCCACGGCTACAGAATCTCCGCTGGCCAGGATCACATTCTGGACTTTGGGGACCATAGTCCTAGGGCCAGCTCCATCACCGCAGACCGTCCCGTCCATGACCGAGAATATACCGGGATGGAGCTCCCTCTGCATGATGAGCAGGTCCACCAAGACCTCATGGATGTATTTATGGGCGAAGTGGCGGACTTCTTTCAGCAGTCCTCCGAAGGCGTTCTTGACGGCTCCTGTGGTCACAGAGTGGCCGTGAGTCTTAACGGTCGGCAGGTGGATGATGTTTTTTCCGATGAACATCTTGGGGATTTCGATCCCTTTAGGAAAAATCTGGTTCAGCTTAAGCAGGTTTTCTTTGAATTCGTACTTGACCCATTCCACGTCTGGCAGGGGGACATACTCCAGTCCAAGATCGGTCATGATCGGAGCCCATTTGTTGTTTTTCGCACCCTTTGTAGGGTTGGTCACAACGGTTTTGTTCTCGACGGGAATGAGCTTCTGCCGATCGTACCCATCTTGTAAAAGTCCCCGAACCACCCCGTCCAGCTGCCAGGGCTGACTGGAGCAAGAGGGGAAATACTTGGTCCAGGACAGGTTCAGCTTTATCAATGTGTCCTCGCCCTTGGAGATATAACGTTCGTAATCGGCCAGGTGCATTAATCTCTGATAATCTTCGATTATGGACTCCGGCGAGGTCCGTAAGATGGCGACCTTTGCTTTCATCATCGAATCACCATTTAAGATAGAGAATTATGCCCACAGAGATAACCCAGAGAAATATATCGATAAGCAGCGGCTTGTCTTGGATGACCAAAACTTCCGGGCTTCCCCCCTCAGATTTTTGATGGACGAGGTACAGGTAGCGGAAGATTCCGTACAGGACAAAAGGAACGGTGTAGAGCAGTTTGGTCGTCCCGAACTTGGTTACGGTTTCTTCGGACACCGTGTACAGGCAGTAGGCCACCACGATCGAGGCGGTGACCACGGCGATCATCTGGTCGAGTAGATAGGGATTGTACTCCCTGAGGATAGACCGGTGGTTGATCGCATTTTCATCTAAAAGAACGAGTTCGTGCCGCCTTTTGCTCATGGCTAGGAATAAAGCCAACAGGGTCGTACAAATAAGAAGCCAATGAGAGATGTCAACTTCTATAGCCAGGGCCCCGGCCACCACCCGGATGAAGAAGCTGGCCGCGATGATGAAAACATCCAAGATAACCACGTGTTTGAGGTAAAAGGAGTAAGCCACCTGGATTACGAAAAAGACACCGGCAATGATCAAGAAATTAAGGTTGAGGTTCGCAGCCAGCAGAAGCCCTATAACACTAAAAACGAAGAAAAAAAGGATGGCCGACGATTTTTCAAGTCTTCCCGAAGCCAAGGGCCTTCTGGATTTGAGCGGGTGGTGTTTATCCTCCTCCAGGTCCTTCAAATCATTAAGAATATACAGCGATCCTGACAGTAAGCAGAAAACGATAAACGCCAGGACTGTTTTCAGGACGAGGGAAAAATCCAGGAAATTCTGAGAGAAAATGATAGCAGCGAAGATGAAGAAATTCTTGATCCACTGCTGGGGACGCATGGATTTGAGAATTTCGACGAGCACCATTGAAATCGTCTCCTTTATATCCTTTTTTATGCCCTAAATCAAATCTTCGTCTGACCTTGATAAAGAGTACATCTGCTTTTCCACAACTCCATCCGAAACTCAATCTCTGGGAAGGTGACCATTCTTCTAAGCCCGAAAGTGGTGATAGCCCGCTCTCGTGAAGTACACCCCTAAGATGATAATTCCTGCCCCTATCCCCTGGAGCAGTGTTATCCTCTCGGCGATGACGAAATAGGCAATAATCACGGTCAAGATGGGAGTGATGTTCCCGTAAATCGCCGTTTTGGTGTTGCCCACCCTCTTCACCGATCTATACCAAATCAAATAACTCAGAGTCAGAGCAAAAAGGCTCGAATACAGCAAAGCCCCCCATGCTCCCGAGGTAATCTTCGACAACGGCAATCGGGCAATATCTTTAAGACAAAAGGGCAGATAGAAAAAGGCTCCCACAGCCATGGTGGTTGAGGTAAGTTTGGGCGGAGACATCCTCTCCAGCAAAGGCTTAGAGAAGACGGTGTAGACCGCCCAACACAGGTTGCCAAAAAGGATCAGGAGATCACCCCGGATTTCCTGCCATGAGAACCGGAAGACTCCGGGCTGTTTGGTGAGGACGAGATACAATCCGACAAACGAAACCACGATTCCCATCCAGGCAGCCCAGTGTATTTTCTCCTGCTTCGACGACGTGCTCAACAGAGCGACGAAGACGGGAGTCATGGCCATGACGATGGCCGTGTTCGAAGCCGTAGACCAATTGAGCCCGTGGATAAAGAACATCTGGAAGACGGTGTTCCCGACGAGGCCGAGGACGATGATCTTCCAGAAATCAGATCTGGTCACAGAGAGCCCTTCTTTGCTGATCAAGAAGAACGAAACGAGTATGACCGAGGCCACAACCATACGGATGCCGTTGAACGCGAGGGGACTGAATTCTCTGAGCGCAATCTTGATCAGCGAAAAATTGATGGCCCAGAAAACCACCGCCATCAGCATAAAGGCGTCCGAAGTTCCAAACTTATCTTTATCCTGCATTTTTGCGAATTAAGAATTATAGTGAATTGCGGGATTGAAAGGAAGCGGAAAATGCCGTATACAAATACGGATTGGCCGCTCGGCGGGGGAAGGAGGTTAGGGTTTTAGTTTCTTTTTTGGGCGAGGGTAACGGGCTTCGACTGCGGAGATCAATCCCCCTCTTGGGTTAAATTCACCCATCACCGTAGCCGAGACCGGACGACAGGCAGCGACTATGTCCTTCAGGATGCGGTTTACGGCATTCTCGTAAAAAATGCCAAGATCTCTGTATCCCAAGAGGTACATCTTCAGCGACTTGAGCTCCAGGCAGAGGTCCTTGGGAACATACTCGATGAACACAGTCCCAAAATCGGGAAGGCCAGACTTGGGACAGATCGAGGTGAACTCGGGAAATTCTATGCTGATCTCGTAATCTGGAAACTGATTGGGGAAAGTCTCGATGGGAGGGAGTTTTTTTTTCAAGCCGGCTTTGGCCTCTTTTTCTCCCATTCGGGGCCGATCACTTTTTGCCTTCTTACCCATGGTCTTCAGTATATAAAGAAAAAAAGAGAATGGAAAGAAATAATCCGCTTTCAGGTGAGAATCCTATCTTTTTCTCGACTATTTTTGATATAATGAGGCTCGAATACTTCCCTAGACTAAGACTTTAGCAGACTAAAAATCCTACGAAAAAAGAAAAAATTGAGGAGTTATACATGAAGGAATGCAATGAAAAGAAAAATCTTGAAAGTTGTAACTGCACTTGGGAACCATGCAGCCGGAAGGGCATATGCTGCGAATGCATCGAGTATCATTGGAGTATGAAGGAAATGCCCGCCTGCTTCTTCCCTGATGATGTCGAAAGAACCTATGACCGCTCGCTCAGAAGGTTTATCGAGGTCTATAAAAACAAGGTCTGAAAAAGCAATTTGACTGAATCAAAAAAACCCGAATTCTCCTGCCTCTACGGCCCTGTCCCTTCCCGGCGTCTTGGATTTTCGCTTGGGATAGATGTTCTCCCCTCTAAATTGTGTTCTTTCAACTGCATCTACTGTCAACTCGGCCCCACGGCTCGAAACATAACCCGGCCGAAGGAATACGTTTCAGCATCCAAGATCATCTCTCAAATCAAGGAAACCCTGCAGACCGAAAAGAATATCGACTACATCACGTTTTCCGGTTCTGGAGAGCCTACCCTAAACTCAAAGATCGGGCAATTTATCCGAGAGATCAAGACATTCACAGACCTTCCTGTGGCTGTGCTCACCAATTCTTCCCTCCTCACGGAAACAAAAGTGAGAGACGCCCTGACAGAGGCTGATCTCGTAATTCCTTCTTTGGATGCCGCCACTCAAGATATCTTCGTCAAGGTCAACAGGCCTCATCCTAGCCTTCGCATAGAAAAAATTATCAAAGGTCTTAAAGAATTCCGCCGGATGTTCAAAGGCGCTCTCTGGCTCGAGGTCATGCTGGTTAAAGGGATCAACGACTCGCCATCACATATCAAAGAATTAAAAAAAGCCATCGCCGAAATAAACCCGGATAAAGTGCAACTGAATACGGTCGTCCGTCCTCCCGCCGAAGCATTTGCCTACCCCCTATCTCGAGGCGAACTAGAAGAAATCCAGGAAGCCCTGGGGGAAAAGTGCGAGATCATCGCCGATTTCCCCAGGAAGGAGCAACTTTACCTCGATGTCAACCTGGAAAGAGCCATCCTGGCCATGATCAAAAGAAGGCCTGTCACTCTGGCCGATATGGCCTCTTCTCTGGGAAAACACAAGAATGAAATCATCAAACATCTGGATATCCTCATCAAAGAAAAGAGAATACGGGCGGTTCTCCATGAGGGCTTAACCTTCTACGAGCCAAGATAACGGAAAAAACATACTCTCTCAGAAGTGGAGGAGAGTGAGAAAAAAGAAATCGACATGAAAGACATAAAAGATTTATCCAGGGAAGACATTCTCGACCTCCTCACCGATGCCTCCAAGAACTGGCTGGCCCACGACGGTCTCTGGTTCCGGGCCGTCGAGGATACGTATGGCCTCGAAGCCGCTCTGGAGCTGGACAGGAAAGCATGGGAAAAATTCACGGTCATCGAAGCTCAACGTATTATGAAGCGGTTCGGCATCAAACCCGGAGGAGGTATCCCAGCCTTAATCCAGGCTTTGAAATTCAGGCTGTACGCCCGCATCAATGTTCAGGAGGTCAAAGATGTGACCGAGACGAGGTGTGTCTTCCGGATGAACAGATGCCGTGTCCAAGAAGCCCGAAATAAACAAGGATTGCCAGATTTCCCGTGTAAATCCGTCGGAATCGTGGAATACAGTGGTTTCGCCAAAACGATCGATCCCAGGATTAAAACCCGCTGTCTGGTCTGTCCTCCCGATCCCCATCCGTCAGATGTCTGGTGTGCCTGGGAATTCACCCTCGAAACCTGACTATGAGTAGCAGTATGACCCAGCATTCAGAAGAAAAAACGAAATGAATCTTTTCATTTTGTTTTGATTATGGTAACAATAGGGTTTATCAAGATCATCTCCAAGGATTTTGATAGGCATTCAAAACAATAATAACAGAAGGTATCCTCATCCTTACCATTAAAATAAACAGAACTGCCAGAGCCGCTTATACGAAGCCACCAGCTCCAAAATCCTATTCTGTCTAGCTGTTCGATCCTTCCAACTTATCAATTCAAAAGACGAGGATCACCGAAAACGATCAGGAAGTTTGACGACGTGTCCATAGAAGGAGATATTTATGTTTGACAATACCTATTTTCCCAAAGCTGAAAAATACTGGCATATGGGACGCCTCTACGAGTGGAGCCAGCCCATCATCCACCCGATGTCTCATGTTCTCCATTATGGGACCTCGGTCTTCGAGGGCATCCGCGCTTACAGCACTTCGAAAGGACCGGCGATCTTCCGTCTGCCAGAACACATCGATAGATTCTTCCATTCTGCCTCTACTCTCCACATGGAGGTTCCTTACAGTAAGGAAGAAATCATCCAAGCCATCAAACTCGTGATAAAGGAAAATAATCTGGACTCTGCCTACATCCGGCCACTCCTGTTCTATGCCTACGGAAATCTCGGCCTCGTCCCCTATCAATCTCCCGTCGAACTTGTGATCGGAGCCTGGGAATGGGGAGCCTATCTGGGCGAAAAAACAGAAAAGGGTGTCCACGTCTGTGTCCTGCCCTGGAAACGCATTCATCGCAGCCAGATTGCCATGACTGCAAAGCTGGGCGGGATCTATGTTCAGTCCGCCATCTGCGGCATGGAAGCCCGGCACGCTGGGTATGACGAATCCATCTTCCTGAACTTGGAGGACAATATTGCTGAGGGTCCAGGAGAAAACATCTTTATCATCAAAGACAAAACCATCAAAACCAACGATAAGACAGAATCCATCCTGGAAGGAATCACCTGCACGACCATCCTGGAAATCGCCCAGGACCTGGGAATCAAATCCTCGATCGGGCCGATCCCCAAGGAAGAATTCTTCCAAGCCGATGAGATCTTCTTCACCGGGACTGCTGTCGAGGTGGCTCCGATCACGAGAGTCACCGATCGCTCGGAAATTGATGCCCCGGAAAAAGAATACACGATTGGCCATGGTGATGTCGGTGAGATCACCCGACAGCTTGCCAAGACGTACAAGGACGCTGTCTCAGGGAGAATTAAAGACTACGAGAAATGGTTGACTTATGTCCATGAGTGATAATCCTTTCA
>CAYGBF010000242.1:0-5978 GCA_964348035.1 uncultured Eubacteriales bacterium
TCCAGAAGGCTCCCTGAGGACATGCGGCACTGTTTCCGAAGAGAGCCCCGATGCCGATTCTTCTTAATCCTCTACTCTTGATCATATTCTTGATGCTTTGGGGCAGCATGTCTGGCACCTCAGTAATGTAGGTTATGACATGACTCCTGTTAAATCGAGGGGGGAGGATTATAGGTTTTTCTTCTTGACTCAAGGCGTACAGCGATATCCGGGTGGCTTCTTCAGAAAGCCTGCTGTCGAGCCTTAAATCCTTAAGGCCCTTATTTCCCCTGAGGTTATTTATCTCCTGGAGGACGATCTGCCGCAGTTTATCGAGCTCCATGTTTTTGAGCTTCAGATCGGGAAACAGGACAAGAGTGATGAAGTAGGCTCCGCCTGGATAATCACTGTTTCTGGAAAGAGTGATGCCGAGTCCGGCTGCTCCGTAGAAGGCGTTAGTCACATCCTGGATCAGCGACTCCGTATCCTCCAGAGAAGGAGTCACCATGAAGATGAGATGAGTTTCCCCGAACTCCGGGGGGAATGGCGGGGTTGGCTTTTTTTCGGCTTTTCTTTTCGAGTATTCGAGGGCGAATTCATCCCCGGCATCCCTGTAGACCAGGGACGGAAGAGAACGGGAGCGTCTGAGGTGTTCGACTCGCTTTTGGACCAGCTTTTTTATGCCAGAGGCTGTGTTCGTCTCGAAATGCTGGAGGAAATCCTGGGTTATGTAGTAGCCTGTGTTTTCCGAGTAGATGACTCCGATTCCGACCCGGTCGAAGTTCGGCATCAAGATGTTCTCCTTATGATCCCTGCTTTTCATAAGAGACTGATGGATAAGGTCGGCCCGGAAGGTCTCGCTGAAAGCCACGTTTTCACCGATGTCTATAAAAAATAATCCATCCTGGACAAGGCGTTCCTCGTAGGTTTTCCCGGAGGATGAGAGGTGGGTCAGTTCAGACTGGGCGGCCATGTCCCGGCTGTGCTTCTGGGCGATGGCGCTCAGCTCTGCGGAAAGTTTCAGGAGGGAAAGGTTTTTGCTTTTTCTTTCTCGGTTAATGTGTTCGAAGAGGCTTTTTTCGATGGTGGAAATGCTGGGGCGGCGGAACGAAGATTCTTGTTGGTCGGAGTAAAGATTGAGCGCTGAGAGGAGGAAAAGAAAGGTGCCTAAAACAATCGAATAGCGAAAAGACGTCATGGTTCTTATAATTCTCTTTACTTTTTTAACGTATATCCTAACATAAATACAGAAAAAACGGACAGGAGGTTTCAAGTGAGAGTTCAAAAATCTGTCTCATTTTTACTCATCTTCGGACTCCTCTCTTTCTCTTTCATTGGTGCGGCTCAGGAGTCGGAAAGGAAGGTATCCGAGGAAGAACAATTCCTGGAGGTCTTTCACTCGATTTCGAGCCACGATCTCTTCGGGTATGTGAAGGAGTTGGCCTCGGAGAAGTACGGCGGCCGTCTGACCGGGACAGAAGGGTACAACGCCAGCGCCCGTTGGACAGCATCTTTGCTCAAGAAATGGGGGATTGCTCCGGCTGGGGACAAAGGATCTTATCTTCAGGCTTTTTCGAATCCTTACACGTTGGTTTTTAAAGGCTGTGAAGTCTACCTCCATCTCCCTCGGGAAGGCACGACAACAAAAAAGTATTACCGGTACGAGGATGAATTTATTCCCGGTTCGACATCAGGATCGGGCGAGGTAACGGCCGAGGTCATCTATGTTGGCTACGGAATCACTGCTCCCGAATTGAATTACGATGAGTACCAAGGTGTGGATGTCAAAGGCAAGATCGTCCTGATGGAGAGGGAAGTTCCGGTCTCGCCCAGAGATGATCCTGAACTTTTCAAGAAATGGAGGCCCTATTCGTTCCATCAGTATAAGCATAAAAACGCCGTTGCCCACGGCGCTAAAGGCATGCTGTATAACTACGGGCCGATAGGCAATCCTAACAATGCTTATGAGGCAGAATTTATCTACGCCCACGTCGGGGATGTGGCCGTTGCCGATATTTTTTCAGACACTGGACGTAAACACGAGGATACGGTGGATCGAATCAAAAAAACCCTCGAACCTCAATCGTTTGCCACAGGAAAAACATTTACCATCAAGAATATCACTGAGCATCACCCCGAGGGCATTGCCTATAATGTTATCGGACTTCTTGAGGGTACCGATCCTACGTTGAAAGAAGAGGTGATCATCATCGGCGCTCACCTCGACCACCTGGGTTATTGCTACGAGATGATGCCCGGAGCCAACGACAATGCCTCGGGAGTGGCGGTCGTCCTGGGAGTGGCAGAGGCCTTAGCCAAAAGCTCGAAAAAACCGCGGCGGTCGGTGATGTTTCTCCTTTTTGGGGCTGAAGAACAGGCTGTGGCCGGTTCGAAGTTTTATCTGGAGAACCCGATCATCCCGTTGGAAAAGACCGTGGCTTTTATCAATCTGGATGGTGTTGGTTCTGGGGATAAAGTCTGGGCCCGGGCGGGGAAGAATTTCCCCGATTTCTGGGACTTCATCGATAGGGCCAATAAAAGCTACGTCCACCGTATGATAACTCCAAATCATTGGGGCAACATCGCCCGACCTCGACTCGACGCGGCTCGCTTCATGTGGAAAGGAGTTCCTTCAATATCCTTCGGTGTTTCTGGCGCTCCCTCTTATTACCACGTCCCCAAAGATGATATCGACACTATAACCCCCGAGATTATGGAGGATTTGGCCCAGCTCTTTTTCGTGGCCATCCTGGATATGGCTAACCAGGATGAGATCGACTTCCGAAACTAGGGGGAAGAATGATGAGGTTTCATGTTCCGACCAAGATTTTTTTCGGTCCGGGGATGATTGCCGAGCTGAAGAATGTTATCGCCGATCAATTTGTTTCGCCCCGCGCTGTTATGGTAACGGACCAGGGAATCGTTGAAGCCGGGATTGCTGAAAAAGTTATGTCCCAACAGCCTGAACTTCAAGTCTTTGATCGGGTAGAGCAGAATCCGAAGCACTCGACGATCGATGAAGCCGGAGGATGGGTTCGCAAAATAAAGCCTTCGTTCATCATCGGCCTCGGGGGCGGCAGTGCTCTCGATGCAGCCAAGGCTATCGCCTTACTCAGTACGAATCCCGGTAGGATCGAGGAGTACGAGGGAAGGGAAAAATACACTCATCCACCCCTTCCTGTTGTCGCTGTCCCGACCACCTGCGGCACGGGGAGCGAAGTCACCTGGGTCTCTGTGGTCACTCAGACAGAGAGACGATTCAAGATGAGCATCAAAGGGCCGGCCATGTTCCCGGATATTGCACTCATCGATCCTGATCTCTTGGTCACTCTTCCCCAGAGTCTTATCGCCTCGACGGGCATGGATGCCCTGACCCATGCCGTGGAAGCCTACACCGTCAAAGAAGCCAATTTCATAACCGATATCTTTGCCCGGAAGGCTTTGGAACTCATTTTTGACTCGATCGAGCGGGCCTTCAACGATATCAGAGACGACGAAGAGGCTAGAGAAAAGATTCTCCTCGGAAGCACATTGGCCGGGATGGCCTTCGGCAACAGCGACGTCGGGGCGGTTCATTGTCTGTCTGAGGCGGTGGGATCCCTGTATGACACACCGCACGGCGTGGCCAATTCTGTTTTCCTTCCCGCGGTGATGGAGTTTAACCTTCCGGCTGTGAAAAATAAGTATGCAGACATTGCCCGAATAGCCGGCTTAGACGGCGAGGATAAGGATACGTTGGCCCAAAACTTGATCGTGAGGATCAAGACTTTATCCCGAGCGCTGGGAATCCCTTCTTTACGGGAGATCGGAGTGAGAGAAGATGATGGGCAGGAGATTGCCGAGAAGTCTTTCCAGAACAACTCCAATCCCTCTAACCCGAGAGAGGCAGCGATCGGGGATTATCAAGACATTTTGAAAAAAATGTTCCGTGAATCCTGAACCAGGAAATCCGAATGGATTCTATCTTCTTTCGATCAGGATTTGGAGGATTTCCAGCTCCTCTTCGTCAAACCAGATTTTATAACAGGAGAGACATTTATCCACCGGGACGACATAGTGATAGCTGTAGGGTCTGGGGAGCATACGGCTTCCGCAGTCCGGACAGATGTTTTTCTGTCGTCCTCCGGCAGTTATTTTTTTGGTCAGGATGGGATTGTGCATGAACCGCCGCCTGAATTCTTCTGCTTTCTGGATCAAAGCCTCAGAGAATCCGACTTCCTTCCGGGCTATGATCCGTTCCATAAGCCCTGCGTCTACCAACTTTCCCCGGCAACGGGGACAGGTTTTGACGTTAACACCTTCATAGAAGCCGTCGTGGAGTGAGACGGAGCAGCGGGGACATCGGTTGTGCTTGGCTGGGTCGACTGGTTTTTTCCGGCCCAATTTCCGGAGGGCTTCCCGGATTTGGGGAAATTCTCGAGCCTGGGCTTCCACTCCCTCCTGTTCATTCCTGACTCTTATCAGCGGGGAAAAATTCCGGATAAAAAGAAGTTCTTCCAGGTTATACGGACCCTGCCATTGTCCTTTGGCACCACACATGGACCAGATGTTCCTGGCCCCAAGCTGAGTTGGGGCAGCAAGGGGTTCTTTTGCTGTCTGGGTCTGACGCCGATCTTCGCTCGAGGCCACAACCGTTCGGGCTCGTTCTCGTTTTTTTCGGATTTCCCAGACCTCTTCGATCACCCGCGATGGTTTAATATGGGCACTTTTGGCCAGGAGTTCTATCCTCTTCATGAGAGGCGGATGAGAATTGAAGAGCCGGTCGAAAAATCCGTCCTCCTCCCCCTTGGATTCGGGGGGGACGATAAACAGCGGTGTGTAGGTCAGGTTGAAATCCCCGACAAAGGAATTCTTGAGGTGGGCTTTGTAGATGGCTCGAGCCAAAGATTTTGGGCTGCGACTCAATTCAACGGCCGCCGCATCGGCCAGGATTTCTCTCTCCCGGCTGATCAGGGCGCTGAGAAGATGCATCAAGATCGAGGAGACGGTCAAGCCGATAAAGACCAGCCAGGAAGCCACGACGCGACCTTGGGCCGTTTCTGGCCCCCATTGAGCCTCGTCCTCGGGTTCCAGGGCATCCCTCAAACGCTCGAAGAAATTGGCCAGGGAGCAGACGAGTGTTATGTAGTATGTATCTCCTCGGACGACATGAGCCAGTTCGTGGGCCACGACCGCTTGGATTTCGTCTCTTGTGAAGTCGGCCAGTAGTCCTTCGGTGACGATGACGTTGGGCGTGTTGTCGGTTTCGATCAGCGCCATGGAATTGATGGCGAAAGAGGGGATGATGTAGGGTTTAACCCGGGGGAGTCCGGAGGCAATCCTGATTTCATCGACGGTGTTGGAAAATTGTTTGTGGTAGCGGTCGGCAGGATCAGGAGACTTCGCCTGGAGGCGTTTTCGGATGAAGGCGGCGCCGAACTTCCGGGCATCATAGAAATGAACAGCAGCAGTCACAAGCGAGATAACGGAGATAATCAGTGTGATCTTCAGGAAAAGCCTCCCTGAGAAAAAACCCTCCCCGGCCATCATCAACCCGAACAGCAGGATGAAGATCGAAGAGATGAGCATGATGGCGATGAAGTAGAACACGATCAGGACCAGGAGCAGGAGAAGGCTTTTCCGGGCCTGGAGGCGTTGAACATCGTAAAAATCTTTGACGAATCGACTGTTCATGATTGTTGCCGTCGCATTCGGTTTATCGTTTAGTCGAAGTCCGGCCCTATCGTATAAGAAATGACTCTTGTCTGCAATTGTTGACTTGGATTTATTCGGTATGTAAGCTAATGGAAAGGGAAGAAGGGTGTTATGATTGAAATCACACGACGTGAATTCTTGAAAAGAACGGCCTGCTTGATGTTTGCTCCTTTAGCCGTCAAATCCCTCCAGGCTGGGAAAAATCTTTCCTTATTCACCCAAGAAAGCGAGCCAGATTATGGCTACGGCCCCCTCCTCCCTGATCCCGAGGGGGTCATTGATCTCCCCGATGGATTCTCTTACCA
>CAYGBF010000243.1:0-1915 GCA_964348035.1 uncultured Eubacteriales bacterium
ACCTCCTCTACTGCATCCAGGAGAAAGAAAACGGGTATCAGGAAGTTGTGATATATAAGATGAAGTGGGAATAACCTGTTTGTAACCCAAATCCCCTAAACTCTGGCTTGCCTGTATTGAAAAAGCAATAATCTGATGTATTTCTTTGTGTCGTCGGAAGACAATTATGCAAATTGGCTTAATTTCTGGATTTGATGGATGAATTTATCGTTTCTTTTTTCTTCGGTTCAGCGAAATTCGGACAGATGAGTGCATTTCTTAAGCTACGGATTATTTATGATAATCTTAAGCGAGGAGGAATGCATGACAACCAAAACACAGTCAAAACCTTCGTCTGAATCCATCGTACGGCAAATCAAGCGCAAGACTCGCCGCAAGTTCAGCGCGGAGGAAAAGATCCGTATCGTTCTGAGCGGATTGAGAGGAGAAGAGAGCATTACCGACCTCTGCCGCAAAGAGGGAATCCATCCCACGATGTCCTACAAATGGAGCAAGGCATTCCTCGAGGCAGGAAAGCGCCAGCTCAACGGCGATACCCTCAGAGAGGCCTCTTCCAGTGAGGTCAAAGAGCTTCGTGAGGAGAACGGGGAGCTGAAAATACTTGTTGCTGAGGTTACCCTTCGCAACCGGGTCCTAAAAAAAACCTTGAGGGGTTTGGAATACGAATCCAACGCTACATGAAATACACTCAGTCTGAAAAGATGGAAATCATCCGCATGGTCGAGGAATCTCCTTTCAGTGTCAAACAGACTCTTCTGGAAATAGGCGTTTCCCGGAGTACTTTTTACGAATGGTACAAAAGGTATCAGGAACACGGCTATGAGGGGCTGAGAAGCCGTCACAGGAGTCCTCGTCAGATCTGGAATAAGATCCCGGAATGGGAGAAGCAGCGGGAGCTGGATGTGGCCAGAGAATATCCTGAGAAATCCTCGAGAGAACTGGCCTGCCATATAACAGACAAAATGGATTATTTTATCTCAGAAAGCAGTGTCTACCGCATCCTCAAGGCCTATGATCTGGTAACATCACCTGTTTATACGGTCATATCAGCCAAAGACAAGTTCGAGCATCCCACGACTCGGATCAACCAGCTCTGGCAGACTGATTTTTCCTACCTCAAAGTGATCGATTGGGGCTGGTACTATCTTTCCACAGTTATGGATGATTATTCCAGGTATATCCTCGCCTGGAGGCTGTGTCAGACCATGATGGCCGAGGATGTGAAGAAGACTCTGGACATGGCGATTGAACGGACCGGAGTGGAGCATGTCCATGTCGTACAGCGTCCCAGGCTTCTCTCTGACAACGGCTCAGCTTATGTCTCGAAAGAACTTCGACACTATCTCGAGGCCAATGAGATTCACCACATCCGCACAAAACCCTACCATCCCATGACTCAAGGGAAGATCGAACGTTATCACCGGTCTATGAAAAACCTGATCCTTTTGGACCATTTTTACTCTCCCTCAGAACTCAAAGAGAGAATCCGGGAATGGGTCGACTATTACAACAATCATCGTTATCACGAGGCTATAGACAATGTCACGCCCCGTGATAGATATGTAGGCAGGGACAATGAGATCTTGAAAAACAGGATGAAAACCAAAAAACGAACCACCCAGGAGAGGAAAAAAATCAATAAGATGATGATGCTTGAGTCCTTGCCTAATGGAATCAATTAGGTATAGTATGAATTACGAAAACTGTAGCTTAATATGTCAGCTCATTAGTCCGAAACCACCTGACGACGAACAGCCGACTCTCTCTGCCTCCCTCTTGGTTTGAGCTCTGACTTAACTGTGGACGTTGAATCCTGTGTGGCGCCAGGTGAGGATTTTCCCGACAAGAGGAAGGCCGATGAGCTTTTCCCGAAGCAGCAGGGAGAAGACCTCATGGGTAAAGATCTTGCCGATGC
>CAYGBF010000244.1:0-11574 GCA_964348035.1 uncultured Eubacteriales bacterium
TCAGGGAGGAGACCGGGATGATACTCTTCGAGCTGCTGCCCTAGGTTATCCAAAAGAGCGCTTTCCCTCTTTTTCAACCGGATGCCGAGAAACCAGAGGTCTCTGGCTTCCTCTGTCAGATTTTTTTTCGCCTGCTCGAGGACTTTCGGTATGGCTTGAAGATGGAGCCGAAACTCGGCGGTTTTCTGTTCGTCCATAGGGAAGCCATACTTCCAGAGACAGAGCGTTCCGTACCGCCAGGGGCCTTCCAAGGCTGGCACGTCTGATGGTGATGTGTACAGGACGGCGTAAAAGCAGGGGTTCCGCGACCAGGGACGAAGCACACGGTGATCAAAATCGAGTCCGTTCATCTCGGCCCGGACGATGTGGTAATCCACCTGCTGGGAGACAGGCCATGAGCTCGAGTCGATCGCAGCCAGACGGCTCTGCATCTCCTTCAACCCTCGCCTCTGCTCCTCCATCGTTTTGGCTGTGTAATCGGGGACGCCTTCTTTTATCTCTGGCTTCTGGAACTCACGCCAGTCCTCGAACAACCGAACCAGATCTTCATACTGACCGGTACTGACAGCTTCCGTTTTTTTCTCCTCTGGAGAGCAGCAAAAGAACACACATAATACGAATGAAATGAATATAAACGCGTATGGTTTATGTCTTGTCATACTCTAAACCTCCTTTAAACAGAAATCTTTTTTCGCTCACCACACTCCAGGAAGCAATCGATAGCGGACCTTCTTGGCGTATTCTTTGTAGCCCGGAAGTTCCTCCTGTAAGGTCTTATCTTCGAGTGAGGTGCGCAGTATGAAGAGAATAAAAATTAAAAAGGCAGGGATGAAGGCGAAGAGTGAGCCAAGGGCAAGAGGGAAACAGAACAGCGCCAGGATGACTCCGACATACATCGGGTGCCGGACGTATCTGTAGGGACCGGTCGTGCACACCTTGTGGCCTCGGTCATCCTGGATCCGGACCACATCGGAGGCAAAGGCATTCTCCCTCATCGCCCCGAAGGCAAAACCGACCGCGAAAAAAAATCCGATAAACCCGAACGTTTTGGCAATCAAGGAGACTTTTGACCACTGGAAGCGAACCGCATCGAAACCTGGGATAACTAGAAGAACTATCAGAAGGAAGGGATAGACTGTCATAATTTTCTTGTCCCAGCTCTTTCTTTCCTTTTTTCGCGACATGCGCTCCTTGAGCAGGCGGGGAGCATTCTTCTTCATCCAGATCAACGTTCCTGTGACTATAGTGAAGTAAAAAAGGAGAAAGAGCCAGGCTTCGGGCCAATTTAAGGTTCCTGCGGGAACAAAGATCAAGGTGAAAAGAAGCAAGACTGTGACGACTGCTTTTATGATACGTGTTGTTTTGGATTCCTCTTTTGTCTCTTTCATTTTCTCCATAAATATGGAAATACAAACCTTATTTCTTGATGTTATGCCGCCTCAGCAGAAAATGATCAGCTTGAGGAAATTAGATTCTGTCTTGCCCACAAATTCAGTTTTGTGTCCCTTTTTTATTTCCCCGAAATTTTTCGGAAGTGGAATCCGAAGATGGCAAACGCGATGGATATCCCAAAAAACCTGGGGCGTCTGACTAAGGTCCAGAGAATCAGTCCCCAGTAGTGAACTCTTTCTCTCCCTCTAATCCCTAACACCCAGGCGGATTTCAGGAAGGCCTTTAGATAATCGATTTTGAAGTAGATTTTTTTTCCTAGTTTTTGGGGCTTATAGTTTCTTAAAAAAATTCTCACCCGTTTGTAATAATGTTTGGGTAGATAGATGGTGTCGAGGATTTTTTTGTAACCGGTGATCAGTGTCTCACAATTCATTTTGGGGATGAAGTTCAGAGAACAATCTGTGTTATCACCAGAAGTATCTTTGAGCAGCCGGCCCTCTTTTTTCAGCCGCTGGTAAAGCCGTGTTCCTCGGGGAGCGTTCAACAGCCCGACCATGGCCGTCACGATGCCGCTGTTTTGGATAAATTTTATCTGTCTTTCAAAAATCGAGGGGGTGTCGCTGTCAAAACCGACGATGAATCCTCCCTGAACTTCTAATCCCAAGTTCTGGATTTTCTTTACGCAAGCGAGCAGGTCGCGGTTAATGTTCAGGTTTTTATTGCATTCGGCGAGACTGTCTTCATCGGGTGTTTCAATCCCGATAAACACCCTTCTAAAACCGGCCTTGACCATGAGTTTTATCAACTCATCATCATCGGCGAGGTTTATCGAGGCCTCGGTAAAGAAATGAAACGGAAATTTTTTCTGCTTCATCCAGGTGATCAAGGACGGGAGGATTTCTGTTTTCAGTTTTTTCTTGTTGGCTATGAAATTATCATCGACGAAAAACACACCACCTCTCCAGCCTTGAGTTCGGATGGCCTCCAACTCTACTAAAATTTGCTCTGTGCTCTTAGTACGGGGTTTACGGCCGTTCAGGAGGACGATGTCACAGAATTCACAGTTATACGGACAGCCTCTCGAATATTGAATATTCATGCTTGCATACTTCTTCATGTTGACAAGGTCCCACTGAGGGCAGGGTGTATTCTCGATGTTTGGCCATTCCTTCGATGAATACATGCGACGGGCACATCCTTTTTTTAAATCTTTAAGAAAAGGCTGGAGGGTTATCTCAGCCTCGTTGAGAACAAGATAATCGACATCGGAAAACTCTTCGTAACCTGTAGTAAAGAGAGGGCCGCCCGCCACGACCGGAACGCCTGATTTCTTACACCTGTTGATAACTTCCTCGGCCGATTTTTTCTGAATGGCCATGGCGCTGAGAAACACATAATCGGCCCACTCAAGGTCATCATCGGCTAATCCAGAAACGTTCATATCCACCAGCCGCCTCTCCCATTCCGGGGGGAGCATGGCCGCCACCGTTAACAGGCCAAGGGGGGGAAAAGACGCTTTCCGGGAAATAAACTTGAGCGCGTACTTAAAACTCCAGAAGGTATCGGGGTACTTTGGGTAGACAAGGAGGATGTTCATACATAGCTCCTTTTCCTAAGATAGCATTTTTTTTATGAATTGTGTGCATAAATCTTCAAATGAAATGAATTTTTCATGTTTCCGTTGACTTCGGGCCACTCCTTGGGTATAGACAGTAAAGAGATTCATAGATTAAACTAAACGGACAGGGAGGACATATGTTGAAATACATCCAGTCCTGTATTCTTATTCTACTAATCATAAGTTTTTTCTTTTTTTGTGGGGAGCCAAAAGACCAAGCTCTCGAACCGCAACTCCAATTAGAGAGCGAAAAGGCCGATGTTTTCCGCCTGGATATCGAATCAGCTTCCCATTTCGCCAGACTCGCTATGGAGTGCGTGAAGAAGGAATACCCGAACAAATTAAGCCATGTCATGAACGACGAATCTGAGGTGAAAAATCCAGCTTCGCTTCATCCAGCCTTCTATGGATGCTTTGATTGGCATTCCTCGGTTCACGGCCACTGGATGCTGGTCCGGCTGCTGAAAATGTTCCCCGACCTGCCAGAATCAGAAGACATCCGCAGGGCATTGGATGATAACCTGTCGGCCCCGAATATCGAAGTCGAGGTGGCCTATCTTCATCAGCCGAGCCGCAAATCCTTCGAGCGGACCTACGGCTGGGCTTGGCTGCTCAAGCTCGTCGAAGAGCTGGACGGTTGGGAGGATGACCAGGGACAACGATGGTCGAAGAACCTCCAACCTCTGGCCGAGGCCATCGTGCAGCGCTACCTCGATTTTCTGCCCAAACAAACCTACCCGATCCGCCGTGGGGTTCATCCCAACACCGCCTTCGGGATTGCCTTCGCTTTGGATTACGCCAGGTCTGCTGGGAACCAGGAGCTGGAAGACCTGTTGATCGAACGCTGCCACACGTACTTTGCTGAGGATTCGAACTGCCCTGTAGCATGGGAGCCGGACGGCGATGATTTCTTCTCCCGCTGTCTGATGGAGGCTGACCTGATGCGCCGCGTTCTAGCGCCGACTGAATTCACTGATTGGTTCCACCGATTCCTACCCGGCCTTGAGGAGGGAGAGCCCAGATCACTCCTCGAACCGGCCGAGGTATCCGACCGGAGTGATGGAAAAATTGTTCATTTAGATGGGCTAAATCTGAGCCGTGCCTGGTGTATGAACGGTATTGCCCAAGCCCTTCCTGAGGACGATCCTCTCCGAAAGATATTGACAGAATCCGCCGTCCGTCATGCCCAGGCTACCCTTCCCCACATCGCCAGCGGAAGCTACGCCGGAGAGCACTGGCTGGCCTCGTTCGCGGTTTTCATGCTTTCCATGATCGAATGACAAACTCGAAGGAGACACAAGATGGATTTTAAGAGTCTTTCCTTCCCAGAGGCCCCTCTCATAAAAACCGAGCCCCCGGGTCCGCAATCAAAGAAGCACCTTGATTTTCAGTCGGCCCACGAAGGATCAGCGGTATCGTATCCTCGGGGAATGCCGATGGCTCTCAAGCACGCCCGAGGGGCGACCGTGGAGGACGTCGATGGAAATGTCTACATCGATTTTTTCGGCGGCGCCGGAGTGATGAACGTCGGGCATGCCAATCCCAAGGTGCTAGAAGTTGTGTCCGAACAGCTGACGCGTCTCACCCACTCCCTCGACATTCCGAGTGAACCCCGGAAGGCCCTCGTGGAGTCCCTTTTGCCTCTCTTACCAGGTTCGGTAAGCAAGCTCCTCTTCGGGGGTCCGACAGGATCTGATGCCGTCGAAGCGGCTATGAAGCTGGCCAAGTTAAACACCCATCGCCTTCCTATGTTGGCTTTCGAGGGAGGCTACCACGGGATGAGTGCCGGGGCCCTGTCTCTCTCCAGCGGCCTCTCGTTCAAGGAGGATTTCCTGCCGCTCGTCCCTGAGGTTCACTTCGTGCCTTACGCTTACTGTTACCGGTGTGCCTTCGGAAAGAAACCCGAGACGTGCGAGATGGATTGTGTAAAATACGTTGAGCATGTCCTCGAAAATCCTCATTCAGGGGTGGGAAAACCAGCGGCCATAATCGTCGAAGCCGTCCAAGGCGAAGGGGGTTCGATCGTTCCTCCAGAGGCCTTTCTTCCTGGGATTCGGGATATCTGTAACAAGTACGAAATTCTGATGATCATCGATGAAATCCAGGCCGGCCTCTGCCGGACAGGTAGGATGTTTGCCTTCGAACACAGCCAGGTCGTGCCAGACATCATGACTCTGAGTAAAGGATTGGGTGGCTTAGGCTTTCCGATTTCTTGTCTTGCCTACAAGGAAGAGCTGGATTCCTGGCCGACAGGAAAGCATATCGGCACCTTTCGGGGGAATGTCATCGCCTACGCGGCCGGTGCTGCTGCCCTGCGGTTCATGGCCGAATACAAACTCGCCGAACACTCCCTCGACCTAGGAAAGAAGATGCTTACCTGGCTCGAGGAGATCGAGAAAGATTCAGCCATCGTGGGAGACACCCGGGGAAAGGGTCTGATGCTCGGGATAGAGCTGGTTAAGGACAAGTCATCTAAGGAACCAGCTCCTGAGTTTGCTCAGAAGGCCAGAACAGTCTGTCATCAGCATGGATTGCTGGTCGAAATCGGGGGGCACTACTCAAACGTCGTCAGATTCCTCCCTCCCCTCATCCTGACTGAAGAAATGGCCATGACAGGAATCGAGATATTCGCCGAAGCAGTCAAAGAGGTCGAGAAGACACGGTAAGGCCAGACCTAAAAGAGAGTTCAGTTATTTGACTCTTGCCTCTTACCTTGATATCCTTGAGCCACACCAAAGAAGAGGGTGAGTATTGCCGATAAAATGTCCCGAATGTCATTCTGACAACCCTGATAAGACGCAATACTGCGGGAAGTGCGGGACAAGATTCGAATCTCCAGACAAAATCCCTGCCTCTAAAACTCAAACCTTCGTCACCCCTGTTAAGGAATTTATAAGAGGAGTCCTGTTTGCCGATAGATACAAGGTCATCGAGAGGCTCGGTCAAGGGGGTATGGGCACGGTCTATAAGGCCCTCGACAGAGAAATCGAAGAAGACGTTGCTCTGAAGCTCCTGAATCCAGAAATTGCTGCAGATGAGAGTACGATAAAGCGTTTCAGGAATGAGTTAAAGTATGCCCGCAAGATTTCCCACAAGAATGTGTGCCGGATGTTCCATCTCGGGGCTGAGGGTGAGACACGCTACATCACGATGGAGTATGTGGAGGGGGAAGATTTGAAGAGCGTGATTAAGCGGAAGGGGAAGCTTTCAGCGGATGAGGCTATAAGTATTGCTAGACAGGTATGCGAGGGGCTTTCGGAGGCCCATCGATTAGGCGTTGTCCATCGTGATTTAAAGCCCCATAACATCATGATCGACAAGAACGGGGAGGCGAAGATCATGGATTTTGGTATCTCCCGTTCCCTTGAGGCCAAGGGAGTGACTGAATCAGGCATGATCATCGGCACTCCGGATTACATGTCGCCCGAGCAGGTGGAAGGAGAAGAGGCGGATAGGAGATCGGATATCTACTCCCTCGGAGTGATTCTGTACGAAATGGTGACGGGTCAGGTACCTTTTAGGGGCAAAACATCCTTATCAGTCGCTTTCAAACACAAGACAGAAAAACCACCAAGTCCAAAAGACATCAATGATAAAGTGTCTGAGGATTTGAGCGATCTGATACTGAAATGTATGGAAAAGAATACAGAAAAGAGGTTTCAGAGCACAGAGGAGCTCCTTCTTGCCCTGAAGAATATCGAGAAAGGCATTTCGATAAGAGAGAGGATTCCTCCCCAGACTATTCCTGAACCAGAAGAACAAGCTGGAATTCAATGGAAAAATTCTATCGCTGTGCTCCCCTTCACGGATCTAAGCCCGAAGAAAGATCAAGAATACTTCTGCGATGGGATGACGGAGGATATCATCACCAAACTCTCGAGAGCTGGAGAATTGAAAGTCATCTCCAGGACCTCGGTGATGCGCTACAAGAAAACAGACAAGGATATAAGAGAGATCGGCAGAGAATTAACCGTGGCCACTATCCTGGAGGGGAGTATCCGGAAAGAGCAGGATAACATCCGGGTGACGGCTCAGCTGATCAACGTCGAAGACGGCTTTCACCTTTGGGCTGACACATACGATCGGCGGCTCGAGAGTGTGTTCGAAGTCCAGGATGAGGTCTCTAAAGCCATCGCCGAAGCCTTGGAGATAAAACTGACTCCAAAAGCTCTCAAATCTTTTAAGTCAGGACGGCCAAAAAACATCGAAGCCTATGAATATTTGCTGAAAGGCATGCATTTAATAAACAGTAAATATGTTATTTCTCAGCGGGATGCGGATTTTAATTCGGCTATGAAGATGTTTCGTAAAGCCATTGAGATCGACCAGAATTATGCCTTAGCCTATGTAGGTCTATGCTGGGGGTACCAGCATCGTTTTCAGATAACTGGAAATAAGAAATATCTCGATCGAGTCATAAAGAATGCTGAGACGACTTATAAAATTGATCCAAATCTAGCAGAGGCAAACGTAATGAGAGCCTGGCTTTACTATGTGAGAGGCGAATACGAGAAAAGCTATAAATGCTACAAAAAGGCCTTAGGAATAAACCCCAACTACGCTCCAACGAATCATGTTACAGCACTTTTTTTTCGCGGCCTTGGTCTGCTACCCCAGGCAATCAAATACTCTTCCAGGTCCATCGAGCTTGACCCTTTATATCTCGTCTCTCATTCTCTTTGCGCCAGACTCCTAATATATAATGGAGAGCATGATAAAGCTATGGCTCAAATCGAGAAATCATACGAGATCGAACCAGACAATTTCTGGTCTCTTCTGGATTACAGTCTCTTGTTCATCATGAAGAAAAAATATGACAAAGCCGAGGAATTCTTGAGCAAGGCAGAAAAAATTAACCCGAAGTATTTGAGTGTCCGATTTTACAAGGCTTTATTATATGCAGCTAAAGGTGAAAAAGATAAGGCTCTGTCCCTCGTAAAAAATGCGGCCGTTTATTCCTTTCTGGGGATGAAGGACGAAGCCATCAAGAACATCACTGAAGAGATCCAGAAAGAATATGAACATTTTCAATATACGTATCTTCCTCTATTGAACAATCATTTTTACGACAGCCTGCGTGATGATTCTCGTTTCCAGAAGATTCTAAGAGTCCAGAAAAAAAAGTATGAAGACAGGCTGAAAAAGTTCGGCGATCTGTAATCAGCCCTCGGGATTGTACCTCCGGATTTTGCTGGTCGAAACTCCGTATTTAACCAAGCCGGAGGCGATAATAAGAGCACAGACGATCCCATCCAGGACCGGGACCCCCAGTTTTTCCTGAAGCGGCTTATCCAAGCCCGTCATGGCCGCGCAGCCCAACACGATCACCTCAGCCAAGTCCTCCTCTGCCGCTAACCGGGCGGTTCGGAGGTATTTCTCCTCATCGCTCAACTCATCCATCTCCTCCTCAGGCGCTCTGACCGAAGCGAGAGCATCCTTGAGGTTGTATTTCTTCACCAGGAATTCTTTATTCGGAATGGAGTGTTTATTGTCCGAGATAACCGAGAAGCGATCCCCGAGCATGGAAGCGATCTTCATCGAAGCTTCTGCGATACCGACCACGGGCTTTTTAGTTATTTCCCTCATCGCGTCGAGGTTGGGATCGCTGTGACAGGCCACGACAAAGGCATCGAAAGCGTCTTCGTTTTCTCTGATAAGGCGGACCATCCCGGGACCTGCCTTAATCTCATCCTCGTAGGTTTCGATGAACGAAGGGGCTCCGGGCGTTGGTTTACAGATCACCTCGAAATCGCCTTGGGCAAAATCTGTGGCTGCCCTTTGGATTGACTCAGTCATATCCGGATCGCTGTTCGGGTTTATGATCATGATTCTCATCGTTTCCTCCTCTATTCTTCTATTAGCATAAACGGCGTTGGCGGCTCATCCCGAGATATTTTCTCATCGATTTTCTCATCAGGATAGCTCAATAAGCGCCCGAATTCTCGTGATATCTCTTTTCTTACTTTTTCATCATACTGACCCGATTGCTCGAGTTCCTGTTTTCGCTTTTTCAAGTCCAGATAGGAATTCAGAACATCGTCTTTCTCGTAGTAGAGAATGGTCCATTTGCCTTCTGTAAATTCTGCCGGCTGAAGGTCTGTGATAAGGAGTGATTTCTCGAGATAGGACTTGATGCCAAAACCTTCGACGATTTTATCCGAAGCTTGGCCGACGAACTCATAATCCTGAGGCGAAACGGGCGGGCTGATCGCCATCTTCTTGACCCCGTTGGCCACCATCTCGACAAAGCAGTTGATCATCCCCAGTTGGAATGAGATTCTGTCGATTTTTAATCCACTATTATTCACTTGAACTCTCCTTTATTCCTTAAATTTTTATTCTGTCGATTTGACATATTTTTTTTGAGGAATCGACGAATCGGCAGGCGTATTCGTTCCTCTTTGTCATGAAATCCTTCATCAGGACGAAGAAGACGCCGTTCAGGGCCAGGACAGCGATAAGATTCGGCACAGAACAGACTCCAACAGAAATATTGGCGAAGACCCACAGTTTATCCACGTTGGCTACCCCGGCAAAAATTATCCCGGGGACCAGGTATAACCATCTCAGGTATTTCATGACTCTCTGGCCAAAGACATCGACGGCCGCCGTTTGATAGTAAATGAAGAAGCCGATTTGAGTCGACAGGCAGAAGGTCAAGATGGCCAGAGAAATGAAGGCGTTCGAAAGACCAGATGGAAACATCGAGGCGAAGGCTTCGATGACCAGTTCGATCCCGGATTCGCCTCCCGAGAGAACACCCGTCGAGAGAACGGCAAAGGAGGTGATCGTGCAGATGATGATGGTATCGATAAACACTTCGACTGTCCCCCAGACGCCCTGCTGGAAAGGATGCTCGGTGTCGGCCGTGGCATGGGCCATCGGTGCCGTACCCAAGCCCGCTTCATTAGAGAGCATGCCCCTGGACATCGCCATCTTGAACGTAGCAGATATGGTTGCTCCGGCGAATCCCCCGATCGCAGGAGCAGGAGCGAAGGCATACTGGAATATCAGGCTGAACACTTCTGGAATTTTCTGGTAGTTGAGGACGATGACAGCAGTTCCACCGACGATGTACAGGATGGACATGAACGGGACAAGCCTCTCACAGACTTGACCGATTCTGCGGATGCCGCCGATGATCACAAAGGCGGTGATGACGGCCATTATCGCCGTGGTGAGATAAGGAGTTATGCTGTAGCTCGATAAAAAAGCACGGCCGACGGTATGGGATTGGAGAAGAGAAGCGCTCAAGATGGCGTTGATGAGGATGCCGATGCTGAAGAGTTTGGCCAGAAAACTCCAGCCCAATCCTTTCCTGATGTAATACATCGGTCCGCCGCGAAGGCTCCCCTCTTTATCCATCTCCCTGTAATGGACGGCCAGGGTGATCTCGGCTGTCTTGGTCATCATCCCCAGCAAAGACAAAACCCACATCCAGAAGATGGCTCCGGGCCCACCGACAGACAGCCCGGTGGCTACACCGGCGATGTTGCCCATTCCTACTGTGCTGGCTAAAGCAGTTGTCGTAGCCTGGAAGGGTGTCATCCTTCCCTTGCTTTGGCTTTTGGGTTGCTTGAAGGCCCGGCCGAATGTCTGCTGAAGGATGAGCCTCGGTTTTCTGAACTGGAAAAAACCGGATTTTATGGTCAGGAAGGCAGCGACCAGGACGATGAAAACCATGGTCCATGGTCCCCACAAATACTTGTCAACCGCTGTGGCGTAATCCAGGATTCTATCGAGCAAGCCAGTGATTCCTTTCTTTTATCCAGGCTGAGAAACGGATTACCCGTTTTCTTGAGAGTGTATGTATTCCTGCGCTAACTCCTGAGTTTCGAAAACCGTTTCCATCAGCGATTGACTTGTTACTTTGGGTGTAACAGTCACGAGCCTCAACACCGTTTTATCGTCGAGTTTGGTTATGGATATGGTGCGTTTTCCTCCTGACATGATTCTCTCGAATATGTACTCCTGCAGCTCGTTCAGCTTGTCCTCGGAAAAGCCTTCGGGTATTATCCGAAAGCAGAGGATTCCTGTATCAGGCCGGTGAGCGATTTCGATATCGGCTGCACTCTCTAACTTCTCGGCCAGCTCCCTGATGGCCGTGACAGGAGCTTTGAGATCCTGGATGATTTTTATCATCCCCTGATAGCGGATAGAAGTCACGAGTGCCAGAGCCGTAAAGGGACGAGTGGAGGGAGGAGATTTAAGCCCTGGACTGGGTCTTGAGTCGTCTGGCCGGTTGAAGTATTCGCTGTACACGGCCATTCGATCGAAGTCCTCCTTGCGTTTCACGAACAGGACAGAGCTCGGGATCGGAACACCAAATTGCTTATGGGGATCCCAGGAGACTGAATCCGCTTGTTCGATTCCCGAGTAGAGGGGTTTTAATTCCGGGATTAAGCTGTAAGCCAGGCCATAGGCTCCGTCAACATGAAGCCAAATCCCGAGATCCTGACAGACTTCGACGACCGAAAGAATCGGATCTACAGACCCGGTGGATGTCGTCCCGGCGGTTATCACTACACAGAAAATATCTTTTGATGAATCCAGTTGACGGATAG
>CAYGBF010000245.1:0-5382 GCA_964348035.1 uncultured Eubacteriales bacterium
TCGGATTAGGCACTAGCCCAGTGCCGTCCCCAGTAGATAATCAGGTTGTCTATACAACAAGAAGAGGAATCCAATATGCATCCCTTGTTGCCAAGCCCAAGCCAAAATCCTTATTCAAAGCCCGGGGAAGGAACACGAGACCGACGTGGTCACTGGATGGCTCAAAACTGGCCTTTGTCAGTTCCCGAGAAGATCATAGTCTTGTCGGAATATACGATCTTAAAAAAGAGATCATAAACTGGATATTTCCTGGAGTGGACAGGGATGGCTATCCGGTTTGGTCGCCCGATGGAAAGAGAATCGCCTTTATCCGCTTTCCCGGGGGGCAATCCATGTCCTTCAGACGAGGAGTTCCGTTTAAACTGATGGTTGCCGATGTCAAAACCGGGAGGGCTGAAGCTTTATGGGAATGTCCTAACAGCACCGGTGGTTTTTCCCAGTATTACCCGGCTCAACCCCTCCGTTGGGCCGACGGCGATCATCTGGTTTTCTACTCCGAACATGAAAAATGGATGCATCTGTATTCGTTATCCGTAAAAGACAAGAACCTCATCAGCCTGACTCCGGGAGAGTATGAAATAGAGGACAGCTTCCTGTCTTCCGATGGAAAAACTCTGATCTTTAATTCAAACGCCGGTGATATCGACCGGCGTCATCTCTGGTCTGTTCCTGTGATGGGAGGGAAAGCCAGAGGCCTTACTTCCGGCAAAGGGCTCGAATGGGCACCGGTCTTGACATCCAAGAATCAAGATCTCGTGTTTTTGTGCTCGACCGGCTTTCAGCCGGCTGCTCCGGCTGTGAAGAAGAACGGGGGAAGCGAGCGTCAGCTGCTGGCTCCCGAGGCTATTCCTAAAGAGTTTCCGATGAAGACGTTGGTCAAACCTCAGCAGGTGATCCTGGATGCACCCGATGGACTTAAAATCCACTGTCAGCTCTTCCTCCCCGAAGACGCTAAGGCCGGGGATAAGAGGCCGGCCGTCATCTTCATGCACGGGGGGCCGATCCGTCAGATGCTTCTCGGGTGGCACATGAGGGGGTACTACCATAATGCCTACGGCTTTAATCAGTATCTCGCCCAAAAAGGCTATGTTGTTCTTTCGGTGAACTTTCGGTCTGGGATAGGCTACGGGTTTGATTTTCGGACAGCTGCTAACCAGGGCCCACGAGGGGCCTCCGAGTACCAGGATATCGTGGCGGCTGGACGCTACCTTCAGAATCGCCCCGAGGTCGACGCTAACAAAGTCGGCCTTTGGGGAGGGTCGTACGGAGGCTACTTGACGGCCTTGGGACTGGCTCGGGATTCTGAGCTTTTCGCGGCGGGCGTGGATCTCCATGGTGTGCATGATTGGTCCCTGCGAGGACGACGGCGTGACGGCGGCGGCTGGGATATCCGAGGCGAGGATTTGATGAGCTTATCCTTCCAATCCTCGCCCGTGGCCGACGTGGATTTCTGGACGTCTCCCGTCCTGTTCGTTCACGGCGATGATGATCGGAACGTGGATTTTATTCAGACCACAGACCTTGTCCAGAGACTCAGAAGATTGGGGAAAGCCCACGTGGAGCTTCTCATCATCCCCGATGAGGTCCACGGCTTTCTCCTCCACAGGAATTGGCTCAGAGTCTACAAAGCTGCCGCGGATTTCTTCGACCGATTCTTAAAGCCCTAGATGAATCGTATCGAGCCTTCCTACTCCATCTCCCCATAAAAGATGGCGTTGAACAACAGTTTGAATGTTCCGTAGGACTGAGCCCGGAAATGAACCGGGATACCGAACAGGATGACCTTACCAGCTCCCAGAGGAACCTCGAGGACGGAGGTTTTCTGGCGGATGAGCTTCTCGCCGTAGATCCAGCCGCTGAGCAGTGGATTCTCATCCGGGTACTTGGCCACGCTCCTCGGCTCTTTCTGATCTTCAAAGGAGGGCAGTCGGACGAACGCACAGCTGTCTGAAAACACGGCGGCTCCTTCCTTGGGCATCCCGTAAGCCACTGGGTGGTTGGGGTCGAACTCCATTCGGAGGAGGGATCCTTCACAGACAAACTCTTCTCTCTTGACCTTCTTCAGGATATTCCTGGCCGGAAGGCCCAGATGATCGATGGCCAGGTTGCACATAGAATTCAGGAAGATCAAGGTTCCCCCCTGCTTGGCAAACAGCTTCAGATGACGTACCCCCTTGGCTGTTATACCGCCGACATATTTGGGCGGCATGGTCCCTTTGGGATACCCGTTCAACACCAGTTCCTCTGTCCAGTGATCGGGCATGATGATCACATCATAGCTGCTACTCAGGTTGCCGGCTCGAAGGTCTGCATCCGTGATGTTCTTGTACGGAAACTCGTGTAGCTCCAGAATAAACCTTGTCCAGCCCTCATCGGCGCTCGGAACCCAGGATTTATACAGACCAAGCCTGATTTTTGTCACGGGATAGGTCTTGACAGGGGGCTTTTTTGAAGCGGCTGTGATGCGGAGGTTGAGATCCTGGGCTAATGTTTGCATGAAATTTCTCTTGACCCGGTTAGCGGGGATGATGAGGGTTCCGGCGAGATACTTTTGATCAGCAGAGGTAAAGGCCTCTTTGGCCCACAGGACCTGACCTCCGTTCTTCAAGATCCGGTTGGTGGCTGTGAAGCTGGCGTTCGCTTGATGGCTGATGCGGTACACCTCACCCGTTTTACCGGACAACAGTCCTTCGGGTTTTACTTCTTCGAGGCGCGTCATCGCAGGGGTGACCGGAGAATTCGCAGCCAGGACATCGATGCCGAACTGGTAGGGAAGAGTCCAGCCCATCATGTCGTATGACTCGAACGGAGCGCCCTCGAATTCCTTCGGCCGGATCAGGCCCTGCCAGAGGTATGGATATTTTCTTAAATCCGGATATTTTTGATCTTCGAAGACGTTCTTGATGAACAGGGCAAAGGGTTGGGTCATCGGGATGATGTAGGTCCCTTCCGGGTATTTTATCCCGTCACAGGAGAAGGGCTCATCGCTTTTGTAGACATCGATTCCGAGCAGGATCATCCGGTTCAGAAGGAGTGCGGTTGTCCCCGGGTCTCTTTGTTGTTCAGGAATGATCCAGGCAAACGGAGGCTCTTTGGCGAAGGTTTTGATGACGTCATGTCCCATCCTGTACTTGTTGAAGAGAAGCTCTGCCCGGTACTTGGAGGCCACATCGAGAACAGCCATCGAGGCGGTCAGGCAGTAGTCCACGGCATCCTTGAGCCGCCACCAGCCTCCTTTCCATGGGTTAGGGTAGAAAGCGGACATCGTTAAGTCCTGGTACTGTTTCGGAAAATCACGGATGGTGTAGAAGTGGGGCGTCGCGTACCGGTAGAGAGCGGTCTCCGTCAGGATGGAGATGATGTTGTGAGAATCCACGACCTGGGTTACGTAGCCGGGGTACCAGGTGTCGAACACGATTCGGGAGATAGCCCCCTCTTTACCCTCGGCATCAAAAGCGGCCCCCATGGCCGACCCGATCAGGTTCTGCCAGCGAACGACCAGACTGTGGACGTTCGGATTGGTAGGCTCTGAGTTGGGAGGAATCCATATCCTGGCCGGGAAGGGGGCTGTTTGGTGGTGGTTGTACAGGATGACGGGAAACCATTCTTTGTGGACCAGCCGGCTCATGTTTTGTGTTTCCACCAAGTTGGCGATGTAGGAGTCACGGTTGTTGTCATGGCCAGCATACTTGTGGTACAGCCAGGGCATAGATGATATTTCGAACGGAGTGCCGATGTTGGGATGATACCAATCGGCCAGGAGATTCATCCCGTCCGGGTTGGCGAACACAAGAAGGAGGACGACGTCGTTCAGTATCCTGAGGGTCTTGGCATCTTCTGCTGTTACGAGATCGTAGGCCAGTTGAATGTTATGCTGAGCGGGAGCACACTCTGAGGCATGGAGTCCGCCGTCGATGTAGACCACCGCCTTTCCCTCCTGAGAAAGCTTCTTGGCTGCTCCTGAAGACAGGCCTTTCACCAAGGAAAGTTTTTTGCTGATGTCTCGATATTTTTCGAGTTGGGCCATGTTCTCAGGAGAAGATATGATGGCGTAGATCATGGATTTTCTCATCGAGGTTTTTCCCATATCGACGAGCGTCATCCTGTCTGAGTTTTTTTCGAGGACCCTAAAATACTCGATGGCTTGGTCATAAGTCGCCAGATGAGAGTCTGCTCCCACTTTAAACCCTAAAATTTCCTCGGGTTTGGGGATGTTCTGGCCAGAACACAAAGTCACAGAAACAAAAATCAGAGTCAAGAACATGACCGTGTATTTCGGATATCTCATACCAACCTCCAAAATGTTATTGGTTTTAAAACGCGTTTTTGAAGTGATGAATCTCAAACGCGCTCGTTTCGGTTTTGATCAAAGAGAGAACATCAAAACGGCACTCGACATCTTCCATGTTGTTCTTGACCAGAAAACCCTCGGCAATCTTGCGTATCTGATTCTGTTTGGCAGGAGTGACGGCCTCTTCTGGGAGTCCAAATTTCTCTTGGCTTCGGGTTTTGACCTCGACAAAGACCAGCGTGCTCTTATCGCGGGCGATGATATCGATTTCTCCCCGGAAAAGCCGGAAGCCCTTGTCCAGGATTTTATATCTTTTTCTCTTCAGGTAACGCAGGGCCGCCTCTTCCCCGGCTTTCCCCAATTCATGGGGAGTCAACTTCTTTTTTACCATTTTCCCAGTAAAAAAAAATAATATTAAGGATAAGGTAGGGGGTGAGAAGACCGTAGCAGGGCTGAGCATGTCCCTGCGTAGGCAGGGACCCAAATCCTTTTTACTGGATCCCTGCTTCTGCAGGGACAGGCTGTTTCCCGCTGAAGCTTGCACCTGCGGAGGCAGATGCGGGAACAAGCCTCGCTGGGGAAATTCCGCGTGTTTTCGATGCCTCCTATCTGATTCTCTTCCACCTCACTCCATCCTTGGTGTCTTCGAGAAGGATTCCCTGCTGAAGAAGCTCTTCGCGGATGCGATCAGCCAGCTTAAAATCTTTCCGGGTCCGAGCTTTCTCTCTGTCTTCGATTTTTTGGGCCAGTTCTGGAGGCAGGGTGGCTTCTGCTTTTTCAGGAAGGACGGCCAGGACAGTATTGAGGGACCAGGTGAACGCCGTCAATTTTTGAGCATCGGCTCTGTAAACTTTTCCCTCTGTGATCAGTGTATTCGCCTTGCGGATCAACCCGAACAAGGCTGACAAAGCCACGGAAATATTCAGGTCATCGCTGAGCCCGGCGATGAATTCCTTCTTAGTTTCTTCGATCAATGCGTTGATGTCTTTGTTTGTCCCCTCATCGAACTTCCGGTTATCCAGTTCAAACAGGAAATCCTTTATGCGCTGGAGAGAGGCGTCGGCTTGGTCAAGAGCCTCGAAGGTGAAGTT
>CAYGBF010000246.1:0-8026 GCA_964348035.1 uncultured Eubacteriales bacterium
TCAAGAGTAAGAGGGGCCCTAAACTCTGGGAAAAAATCCTGTCCACAGTGTTCGTGAGTAAGGCCATCACTTCTCCTGGAACCAGAATCCTCTCGGTCTTGCAGAAGCCGTGGGAGGAGAGCGGATACCTCGACAATTTCCCCCTCCCATGGACAAAGGATAAATCCATCCCGGCTGTCCAGACGAGGAAATCCCCTTCTCCAAGAAAAGGAACAGGAGAAAAAATTTATCTCTTCGAGGGATGCATGGCCAAATTCTTTTTTCCTGAAATCCGGGCAAGCATCATGAACGGTTTGTCTCGTTTCGGCTACGAAGTCACTTCCCCCCAAGACCAATCCTGCTGTGGGGCTCCGAGCTATCATCTCGGGGATAGAAAAGGTCTCGAACGACTGGCCAAGAAAAACCTCGAATCCTTCGAAAAAGAAAAACCCAGCGCTATCCTGACGATCTGCCCCACGGGAAATTCCATGCTCAGAAAGGCCTATCCACAGCTTGACCCCGAGTTCTCTCGGTGGACAGACAAAATCTACGACTTTACCGAATTCGTCTCGAAAAGAGAGACTTTGGAGGGCCAGATAAAGCCTGACCAACCTGAGGAGATCCTGTATCATTATCCCTGTCATACACTTAACGAGAATCGGATGAAACAGGAACCACAGAAGGTCCTAAAGGCTCTCGGATTTTCCCCCAAGCTCGAAGAAGAACCCTATTCGTGTTGTGGCTTCTGTGGCGTTTTTTCCCTAAAAAATCCCGAAATTTCTTCTCACATATGGAAAAAGAAAAAGAAAAAAATCGAAAAGAGCCAAACTCCGCTGGTGGCGACGGACTGCCCGGGCTGTCTGTTTCAATTACGGACAGGTCTAAGGGAAAAAGGGAAGTCCCCGCGAGTTTTTCATACAGCCGAACTCTTCGGAAAGGTCATGGAAAAAAAGTAACTCAGTGATCGTTTACCCGTTGCTAGTTCTCAGTTCCTATTTTGCAGTCGAAAGAGTTCGACTTCGGCAGCGATAAAACCAAACGCCGGCCAGTAGCGGGTGTTGCAGATGTCTTTAAACAGCTCTATCGCTCTCTCCGGTTTCCCGTTATAAAGATACCAGCAACCCAGCCCATATCCTATGGTCGCCAAATCTAAGTCAGATGTTTCGGCTGCCGCTCTGATCTTCTCTTCTGGGATTCGTCCTTTGTAATACAGAAGGAGGATGTGATAAGACTGGTTCTCGGCAACCTCCATCTCCTCTGTGATATTTTCAAGAACTCTGAGGGCGTCCTGTCCCTTGCCCAGACGGCTGAGAGTGATGTAAAGCCAGTTGGAGATGGCGATCTTGGCATCATCATCCTCGGCCACAGCTAGACAATTCCGGTAGGCCTCCAGAGCCTGGTCGAAATCTTCCTTGAGGTAATGGGCAAGGCCGAGGTGGTACCAGATATCAAAATCTTGATCGTTAAGTTCGGAGGCCCGGGTGAGGTCTTCGACGGCCTTGTCGAACTCACGGATAGATATGTACCTGTGCCCTCTATGCCTGTAGAGCATGGCCCGATCGGAGAAGGCTGCGATGCCCTTGCTGTAGACTTCGATCGCCTCATGGTACCGCCATAGATACGCTAGGCGACGGCCGTACAGGATGAGGTTTTCTGGGTTCTCCGGATCGAGCTCGACCTTGATCATAGCTTCCTTGAGATCCTTTTGCAGCTTGAGGAGTTCATCTCCTGAAGCAGGCGTGGCGTAGAGTTCTTTCCCCAAAAGGGAGACTACCTCAGGCTTTTTTTCTTCCTCTCCGGAGGCAGTCCAGAGAGGTTCAGCCTGGGTAAAAGGGAAGATCACCAGATAAACCAAGACAAAACTGAGAAAACCTTTTTTTGACATGTTATCTCCTCTGATCATCCAAGGTATGAAGATCGGCCAGACAATCTTATCATGATAGAAAAAGGGTGAAAAGTGACTTTTTTGGGAGAATGGGAGTCTGTTTATTTTAATGGACGGTGTGGAAACGGAAGTATTCCTCTGTCTCTGTTTTAATCTGCTGCCATCTGTCTTTCGAAACAGAAAGAAAGGCCTCTACGACCTGGGGATCAAACTGACTGCTTTTGCCTTTCTCGATTTCTTTGATGGCCTCGATAAAGCCTTGAGCCTTCCGGTAAGGCCTATCGGACGTGATGGCATCTAGGGTATCAGCAAGGGAGAAAATCCTAGCTTCAAGGGGGATATCATCTCCGACTAATCCGTAAGGATATCCGCTTCCGTCAAAACTTTCATGATGATACAGGACGACCTGAGCCGCTTTTTTCAAGAAGCCGAATTCCTCGAGCATCTCATAGCCGATAAGCGGATGCTCCTTGACGATTTCTTTTTCCATCATCGTCAGCGTCCCGGCTTTTCTCAGGATAGCCTCAGGAATCCCTATTTTTCCGATATCATGAAGCAGGGCGCCTCTTTCTATGTTGACCAAGTAATCTTTATCTTCTATCCCTAAAGCCTTCGTGAGCATCAACGTGTACCTGGAGACGAGTTGAGAATGTCCCAGCGTGTCTTCATTCCCATCGGTGGCGGCGATAAGATACAGAAGGTTCGAATTCAGGAAAACCTGCATCTCCGAGTGATTCTCATCCCAATCTATCCCGTGTTCTCTAAAAATATTTTCATAATACTGGCCGAGGTCTCTCAGTATCTTCTTGGCAGAATTGACCTTTCTCGTCTTCTCCATCTCGGCTTGCCAGGAGAGGTATCCCACGCTGCCCACTCCTTTAGTCTGAGAGGAAGGAGGGGATGAGTTCTGAGTTACATCTGGATTACAGATTTCCCCGGGACGATGAGGATGATTGTCTGACCTAGGGATGAAGGACAATCTGGTTTGAGCATCAGAGGGCTGGCGAACCTTCTGCCTCTTGGTATCGAAGGCGAGCGATTCTTCTCTGGAGGGATAATTCTTGCTCACTTTGACTTTTCTCCTTTTCCGTTTCTTGCTTGAGTTTAGTCGCCACACCTCGCGAGAAATTGAAAAATTTCTTCTTATCTAAAAGGCGATTAAAACCCGCTCACTTTAACAGAACCAAAGTGTTGGTTTTCCGAAGCCGCTTTAGGGTGGTTAGGCACTGATATCCTTGTTCCATCAGTCGTCTGTTGATTAAGGAAAAGAAATCTTTTTCATCTTCGAATACGTAGATACTCGTCTTGTTTTGTATTTTAGTGACGGCCTTGATGTTCGACTGGTTTTCCATAAGCAAAGTGTTTAGTCGATCCTGGGAAAGAAAAGTTGAAACCACCGATGATGAGAGGAATCAATGTGAAGAAAGGCAAAATTGAGGTTTAGGTACCTACTTCGACTAAATAACTGTAGGGAAGCGAATAAATGAAGTCCATAATAGAGGAGCGTTGACTTGGGGAGCGTCAATTTTGAAAAACTGAGCTTGTCAAGGCTCAGAGCAGTTAATATAATGGATGCCGTGCAGAATTCAGCAGAGAAACTGGACCTAGACGAGATTTTCGCCAAGTTCAGGCCCATCGTCGGCTTCAGAGTCAAAAAGGCCCTAGGAGCATCCACTCCGGATTGGGAAGACGTGGTCAATGAAATCATGACCAACGTCCTGGAAAAAATTCAGAAGGGAGAGTTCAGAGGCGAATCCTCGATCGGAACCTTTATCTACACGGTCACCAGCCGTCGGATCGTTGACTACATCCGGAAAAAAAGCAAAGTCCTCAAGCATGCACCCGAACCTCAACCTTTTCCGGCTCCTCACGAGCATGTCGAAAACAAGGAGAGAGCGGAGCTGATCGCGTCGGCCATAAAGCAGCTAAAGCCAAAATACAGGGAAATTTTATATCTTTATTATTATAGAGATCTTTCCCGGAATGAGGTGGCCAAAAGGCTCGGCATCTCACCCCGTCGAGTGAGCGAACGAGTGAATTATGCTCAGAAACTTCTCAAGAAGCTGATAAAAAAATGATTTTTTTTCCTTTTTTCGGTTCTCGGGACGACTAAATCGTTGAAGTCAAAAAAAGAGAGGCAAGAACGATGAGAAAATGCCAGTACGAAGACCAAATCGACGATTACCTCCTCAACAAACTTCCCGAGACCCAAAAAGACGAATTCGAGAAACACTACTTTAACTGCTCCCACTGCTTCCAAACTATGATTGAACGTGAAGAGATCATCTCGGTCATCAAACATGAAGGATATTCCATCTTTCAAGATGAATACCTGGCTGAGGAAACCAAAACAATCTCCTGGCTCGATACTGTCCGAGCTTCTGTAACCCCGCGAACCTGGGCTGTCGCGGCTGTTTCCGCGGCTTTACTCCTCGTCGTTCTCTTCGGCGTCTTGCCTAGTCTTAGAACGACCTCGCCTCAATTCTTTATCAACGAAGATCTTGTCCGGGGCGAATCGATCACCCTGATCTCTCCTGTTATCGACATCACCAACATCCCCTCCCAGTTCAAATGGAGAAGCCATGGAGAGGATGTCGAGTACAAGATTTACCTCTACAACCAGAAACTGCTGTGGACAGCGACAACACAGGAAAATTCAATCGTCCTCCCTGAATCGGCGAAAAAGCTGATGACCTCTGGTGAGACGTATTCCTGGCAGGTTAAAGCCTTCGCTCCAGAAGGTGGGTTGATCGCCGTGTCTAGCCGAGTCCGGTTCAAGGTCGCAGCCCAAGACTAGTCCGTTTTTCTGGCCTTAATCCTCTTCGACTTTATCCTCGTCTGTGTACATCCGGCCTCGAGTGGCCTCCTCGAATCTGAGACAGCACATCAGCCGGCCGCACAAACCGCTGATTTTTGTCGGGTTGATAACGATCTGTTGCTTTTTAGCCTTCTGGATGGTCACGGGCTCAAAATTTTTCATGAAACTGAAGCAGCAGAGGGACCGCCCGCAGACTCCCAGTCCTCCGACCATCTTGGCCTCGTCGCGAACTCCGATCTGCCGCATCTCAATCCTCATCTTGAGTTCTTTGGCGAGATCCTTGACGAGCTGTCTGAAATCGATTCTGCCGTCGGCTGTGTAGTAGAAAATGCCCTTCTTCTCGTTGAAAAAATAGCGGACCATGACCAGCTTCATCGGCAGATTGCGGGCCCTGATCCTTTCCAGGCAGAAATCAAAGGCCCTCTTTTCCTTTCCTTTGAGCCAGTCGAATTTTTTTCGGTCATCATCGGTGGCCTTTCGGATGATCTTGAGCGCTTCTTTCTGACATTTGGAATGGCCACAGACCTCCCTCGACATATCGATGACGACGGCTAAATCTCCCCCCAGTTCGGATTCGATAATGCAGAAATCCCCTGATTTTAAATCTTCGTGTTCTTTCTTCACCCGAAAGACTTTACCCGATCTCTCGGCCAGTACACAGACGATTTCAGACATCTCTTTAGACCATTATATTCGAAAATAGAGAAGAAAGCAGTAGGTTTATATTCAGGTTCCTTTGTAAACCGTAGAGGGCATAATCCAAGTTTTCCAGACACTCTATAGATTTCTTGCGGTTAAAATGAGAGACAGCTTTCTTGAGCTTCTCTTCGTAATCGGGATTCATCATCAGCCGAGTATCCCCTCCCTCGCTGATCAGGATAAGATCGCGGCAGTAAGAGGAAAGTATTTCCAGGATTTGTTCCAGCTCTTCTTTCGCCTGACCTCGCGATGAAGAAAAATTCTGCAAGAAGGCCGCAATTTTTCCTTTCTCGGTGAGGGAGAGCAGAATATCCCAAGCTCGCTCTCTCTGGTCCTGAATCTCCTCCCATTCCACCTCGAGTGCCTTCTTCAGGTTGCCCCTCACAAGAAGGGAGAGGATCTTGGCTCTGTCCTTCTCCACCCCCTTTTCGATGAGGATCTTTTCTATGTCCTCTCTCGATATCGGCTGGAAGCTCAAAACCTGGCATCTCGATTTTATGGTCGGTTTGATGATCTCAGGATTCGAGGTCACCAAAACAATATGAGAAAACAGCGGAGGCTCTTCTAGTATCTTCAGCAGCGAATTGGCGGCCTCCTCGTTCATTTTTTCGGCTTCGACAATGATGAACACTCTCTTCTTCCCGATCATCGGCTTCAGATAAGCCGTCTGCTTCAGTATCCTCATCCGGTCGATCTTGATCACGTTCTTCTCCGGCGAGATGATCATCACATCCGGGAAACTGGCCCTCTCGATGGTCTTGCAAGAACGGCAGACATCACAGGCGTCCTCCTTCTTTCTCAGGCAGTTCAAGGCCTTAGCCAGTTCCACTGCCAGACTTCTTTTTCCTATCCCCTCATCTCCACAAAAGAGCAGTGAATTCGGCAACCTCCCCTTTTCGAGGGCTCTTTTCAGGATTTTCTTCTGTCGCTCGTTGCCGAGAATGTTTTTGAACGCCATTAGTCACTCTTTGGCAGTTTTTCTCATCCGGACGGCCTCTCAACCGATCCCACCACTCTCTTCAAAAAACGGCTGGTGTACGATTTCGTGGAACGGGCCACTTTCTCTGGAGTTCCACGGGCGACGACCCAACCTCCCTTCTCCCCGCCCTCCGGACCCAGGTCAATAATATAATCGGAATACTTTATGACTTCAAGGTTATGTTCGATAACGACGACCGTGTTCCCCAACCGGACAAGCTCAAACAGAACCTCGAGAAGCTTGCGTACATCATCGAAATGAAGTCCAGTGGTTGGTTCATCGAGAAGATAAAGAGTCTGCCCCGTGTCTTTACGGCTTAATTCTTTGCTCAACTTGATCCGCTGAGCCTCTCCCCCGGAGAGAGTTGGAGCGGGTTGGCCAAGCCGGATATAGCCCAGACCGACGCGTTTAAGGATACCCAGCTTCCTCTTCAAGATAGGATGAGCTTTTAGGTATTCGAAAGCTTCATCTACGGTCATGCTCAGATAGTCGGCAATATTCTTCCTTTTGAAAAACACCGAAAGTGTTTCTTTGTTGTACCGTCGGCCCTGGCAGCGATCACAGGTGACGAAGACATCAGGCAGGAAATGCATCTCTATCTTTTTCGACCCCGCCCCTCGGCAATCCTCACATCGTCCGCCGGGAAGGTTGAAGCTGAAGCGGCTCGCTGTGTACCCCCGCAGCCGTGACTCCGAAGTCAAGGCAAACAACTGTCTCAGAGAAGTGAACAGTCCTGTATAAGTCGCCGGGTTGGAACGAGGGGTTCGTCCGATCGGCTTCTGATTCACAGATACGACTTTGTCGATCTGATCGATCCCCAAAATTTCCTTATGCTTTCCCACCTTTTGTTTGGCGTTGGAGAAGGTGTTCAACAGACCTTTATACAGGATATCGTAGACAAGCGTACTTTTTCCGGAACCTGAGACTCCTGTGACCGCAGTCATCACTCCCAGTGGAATCCGAACATCGATGCTTTTCAGGTTGTGTTCGGCTGCTTTTTTAACAACCAGCCAGCCCTTCGGTCTTCTTCGGCTCGAAGGAAGGGGGATGGATTTTTCCCCTCGCAAATACTGTGAAGTCAGAGAATCAGAAGAGGTGAGAAGGCGCTGCAAATCGCCTTCGGCGACCTTAAATCCGCCCCCCTCTCCAGCTCCAGGACCAAGATCCAGGATATGATCGGCCGCTCGAATCGTCTGTTCATCGTGTTCGACAACGATGATGGAGTTCCCATCATCTCTGATATCTCTCAATAAAGAAATGAGTTTTTTGTTGTCCCTTTGATGGAGTCCGATGGTCGGTTCGTCAAGAACATAGAGAATCCCTCGGAGACGTGCCCCGACTTGGGCAGCCAACCGAATCCGTCGGGCCTCTCCACCGGAAAGGGATCCTGTGGTGCGGGTCAACTGAAGATAAGGAATCCCCAGCTCGATCATGATCTTAAGCCTAGAGTCCACTTCCTTAATGATTTTTGAGACGATAAGCTGCTGAGAAGGAGGGAAATCCCATGAAGAGACTTCATCAAGCAGGTGACTGACAGGAAATGAACTCAGCTCATGGATGTTTCTCCGGCCCACTCTCACAGCCAGACTCTCGCTTCTCAAGCGGCTTCCCTCACAGTTCGAGCAGACCTTCTCGGTCAGCTCAACCTCTCCCCATTCATTGAACA
>CAYGBF010000247.1:0-6988 GCA_964348035.1 uncultured Eubacteriales bacterium
TAGACTTTTCCTCAATATCTCTGCTCTTTTCAAGAAGGGAGAGAGATTCCGTGATATTTACTTCTTTTCAGACCAGGTAGGGCTGGTCGATCATGCGGCGAATCAAGAATTAAAAAAGAGGAACAGCGAATATGTTCTCGAGATTCAGCGTTCCGAATATTCCGCCCAGCTTCCGTCGAGACTGACAGGAATATTGTTCTCAAAGGAGGGATGGAACGCTACTCGAGATTTTAGGGCTGTGTATATAGATGTTCCGTTAAAAACTTTGGAATGAATCAGGATCAAGGGGGCTAATAATGAAACGAAGTTTGTTTTTCTTAGGATTGTTGCTCTTCGGTTTTTTTGGCTTGTTACTCCAGCCAGTGCTGGCCGATGAAGGGGGGATAGGAGAGCCAGCGCCGGATTTCACCCTGATGGATTATGACGGGAACAGCCATACCCTCTCCAGTTATTCAGGGAAAATCATCGTCCTTGAGTGGATTAATCATGGCTGTCCGTTTGTCAAAAAGCATTACAACAGCGGCAACATGCAGAGTTTACAAAAAGCCTACACAGACAAGGGGGCCATCTGGTTTTCTATCTGTTCCTCGGCTCCAGGCCGGCAGGGATACATGACTGCCGAGCAGGCCAACGAGATCACTCAACAGAAGGAAGCCTCCCCCACAGCGGTTCTTTTCGATCCAGAAGGAACGGTTGGAAAATTATACAACGCCCTCACCACACCCCACATGTTTATCATCAACAAACAAGGGACTTTGGTCTACAACGGAGCCATCGATGACATCAGGTCCACGAATGTCGATGACATCGCGGAAGCAAAAAATTATGTTCAGTGTGCTTTGGATGAACTGCTGGCTGGAGGAACGGTGTCTGTCGAAACGTCCCAACCCTATGGATGCTCGGTGAAGTATAAAAAGTGAAGAGGTTGGAACAAGGATTATTCTTATCCTTTGTAGTACATGAGCCTCGAGGCATAAGGCGAGATAAAGTTTAGGAGTTCTTGTCTCTCTTTTTCAGACAGAGGCTGGAAGGATTCGGCCAGACGGACGTTATCTTCCAGTTGGGCGATGTCATCGCAGCCGATGACCGCGGTCGTGACCGACTGAGAAAGGGCAAAGCGGAAGAAAGGCTGCATACCCTTAAACCCAGGAATGCGGGCGGCCAACCCCCGGAAATAGGCCTTCATGGCGATCGTTCCGATGTTTTTTTCTTCAGCCATCGGAATGACCTCATCCAGATAGCTTTTGGCGAAAGGCTCGGCCGGATTCACGGGGATGAGCACGGTGTCGAAGTCGAAAAGTTCCAGACACCGTTTGGTGATGGCCGGATCATGGTGGCCCGTGACTCCGATGAACCTGATCAAGCCTTTCTGTTTAGCTTCGACAAAGGCCTCGATAGCCCCGTAGGGACCGAAAATCTGTTCGACGTCTTCGTTGGTTCGGACATCGTGTACCTGCCAGAGATCGAGATGATCGGTCCTCATGTTGGACAATGTTTCCCGGAGATTTTCTAAAGCCCCAATCCTGTCTCGAGCGTGGGATTTACTGGTCAGGAAGATGTCCTTTCGTCTCTCCTTTAAGGATAATCCATAGTAGGATTCGCTCCCGGCATAGGCTCTCGCCGATTCAAAATAGTTTATCCCCAGGTCGAGAGCCCGGTTGATCAGGGCTTGGGCTTCCTTCTCGAAACCGACGGTCCTCAGCACGCCTTCACCGCCCAGACCAAGGATGGTGACCTCCTCGCCTGTCTTTCCCAGCTTTCTTTTTGGTATAGTCATGAAAGTTCTCGCTTCAAAAAAAATGAACCATTATATTTTCATACATTGTGGAATCTAATCAAGGGATTTTTACATGGGGAGAATGGACCGATTAAAATTAAAAAAATGAGCTTTTCCCCTTAAATGCAAGCTCCTATTCGTTTATGCCGAAGATCCCCCCACCCACCACTATGCGGCTCCAACGGACAGGACCTCGCCTTCATCACGCTTATCCATACTCCATTTGTTCTCGTATCACGGGAATAAGGATGCTAACGTCCTGTTTTGGATTCAGGCTTATTGTGCTATTCTTGTCTAAGACAAAAAAAAATTTGAAGGAGGCACCTCGTGATAAAAATCAAAACCTTTGCCACCCCCTTAAAAATATTTCAGGCCAAGGAAGAGCTGGATAATTTGGATAAGATGGTCAATGCATTCATCGAAGAGAAGAATATCCTGAAGATTATCTCTGTCAGCGACACCTGTACGACCGATAACACTGGAGCCACGATCGGGCTCATCAGAGTCATTTCCTACGAATAAGGCTTACCCAAGCCTCAGTCTTGAGAATTAGTATTTATTGGATAATCATCTAGCTGCAGAACAGCAGACGGACCTCTTTCCCGACTTGAAAACATCCGGGCTCTGGATCATACTAAAAATATGGAGGATACAATCATGAGAGTTACCCATAGGAAGAAAAAGACCATTCCTTTAGCCATCCTAATGATATTTTTGTCTGTTTTGTTCATCTCGGCCCAAGAGACAGAAGAGCTCAAGATCTCCCAGGCAGACAGGAAGATAACCGTCGACGGGGACCTGGATGACTGGTCCGGGATTTCCGGATTACCGGTCAACATCTCGCCCGGAGGAGAAACAATAGAGCCCTCGCCAGGAATGGCGATTACGGCCCGTTTTACCTACGATGTCGAAAAATTCTTCGCAGCCGTCGAAGCCGAGGACGACTTCTTCGCCTTCCCGAGTCGGAGCTGGAGGCATGGAGATGGATTATACCTGACCTTCCTGGATCCTTACGAGGGAAACAGCAGCGACCGATTCACAACCTTCGGCTTTTCTCTCGAAGGGAATAAGAAAATAAAGCTTCTGGTTAATAAAGATGGTGATTTTTTTCCAGGAGTCCGGGTGGGGGACATCGAGCTGGAAATCATTGCCGATGAACAACAGAAAACGCTGACCTACGAAATCGCCATCCCTTGGAAATATATCCTTCCTTTCCAGCCGTTCTTCCAGGAGCAGTGGGGAATAAACCTGATCTACGTGGACCGTGATCCAGCAAAGAAGAAGATCGTCCTGCTCTATCCTGATACAGGTTTCGACACCGAACTCACCAACACGAGAAAGGGAGCGATTTTTCAATTCGTCAACCATACTCCGAAGAAGGTAGAAGTCCAGTCAGCCCTGGCCGCGTCCCACTATTATCATGATGCCGAGAAGACCTTGAGTTTAGCGATGAATGCCCCAGCGGAAAAGTCGGGCTGGACAATCCGTTATGAATTAAGCTCGGCCCAGGAGAATGTTTCCCGAGTCAAAAAGATCACCCTTCAAGAAAAGATGAATGTCTTCCGTCTAAACCTGGAAGATAAGGATTATCCCACGGGTTCGTACGACTTGAGTGTCGGAATTTTGGATGACAAAGGCTCTTTGAGGTTCACGAACAACCATCGATTTTTCATCGTGAATAGGGTGGAATTAGAGAGCTTTATTGCCAGGATTGAAGAGATTAAAAATGGAGAACTCTATGCCAAAGACGAGCGGTTCAGGATCAGCCTCCCGACGCTCGAAGCTCGGATGGATTGGATTCAAGATTACATGAAAAACTCTCCCCCGTTCTCAGAGACAAATCTTTTGGTGGAATGGTATGAAGAAATCGATATCTTGTTCAAGAACATAGAGATCGGTAAACCGGCTCTCTTTCCTCCAGGATCCATAGGACGGCTGGTCCACATTTCTGAAATCGATGAGACATTCCAACCCTATTCGGCCTACATCCCCGAAGGTTACGACGACAAAGAAGCCATTCCACTTTTCGTCACTCTCCACGGCAGCGGAGTCGATGAAAGAAACATGATTCTTCAGATGTCGAGGACGCACCTCAGGGCCCGATTCCGGAAGAAATTTCCAGAGATGATCGTCATCGCGCCGAAGGCAAGAGGCCTTTCAGACTGGTATACGGGGGATTCTGGAAAAGAAGTCATCGAGTGTATCGATCACATCAAGAGCCTGTACAACATCGATGAGACTAACATCATCCTGGACGGATTTTCGATGGGCGGCTACGGAGCCTGGCGGCTGTCGCTACTCAATCCTCAGCTCTTTAAGGCTGTCATCATCCGTTCTGGAGCCATCGAGACTCCTTCCCACATCGAGGGAGAGAATATTCTCGATCTTCTTGACAGAGGTAAAGGACTGAATTTCTTCATCGTCCATGGGGATAGGGATAATTCCATACCAGTCAAGAATTCCAGACAAGCTGTCCAAAAATTGGTGGAGCTGGGAATCAACCACGAGTATATCGAGGTCAAGGGAGCCTCTCATATCGGCTACAATAAATGGAATGAGATTTTTGACTGGTTGAAAAAGATCATCAGCAGATGAGGGCCAACAGATAATTTTGAGGCGCGGCTACCAAAAGCTAAGCCGCCTGCAGGTGGGAACGGAGAGACAAAGTCGCCAGTATCCAGATCACCAGAACCACCAAAAAGAATACAGCCATAGTGGCGAAGGAGGCACCGAATCCTAGGGACAGAACGAGAATACTGACCGCACCCAGGTTCCTTCCGGTCCGGACCGAAAGCCCTTGCAGCAAAGGGCGGACAACGAAGACCTGGGAGTCATCCACCGTGAGCAGCATCCGGTCAATACCCTGGAGATACAGCGATTCCTCGAGCGCAGAATCCAAGATTCTGAGGCCATAGGTCACCACCATCGCAGCCTGGAAGATGAGATAGACAGTTCCGAAGGAGAGGGCTGCAGGGAGTGTTAGGAGTGCCAGGATGAGGCCGAAGCGGTTAATCAGTCGATTGGTGCCGAAGATCAACAACAGAAGTGTGAAGCCGTTGAGGAGGATGTAGAAATCGGCGAAGAAGATGGTTCGTCCAATCTTTATGCCTGTCTGCTCTGTGACGAGCCAGTAGAAGAGATACAGGAGTACCGTATCGGCGATGCCTCTCATCAGGATAATCGATGCCACCCGCCTCAGCTTAAGATCCCTGATGAGCCAGACGATGGCCTTCCGCAGGCTTACCGCTCCGAAATCCTCGACAAAAGCCGAGACATCTTGGTCAGAGAGAACCTTCTTGGATCCATCCCTCTGTTTCTTCGAGAGGCGGTCGACGAGAAGGATCAGAGGAATGTTAAGAAGCATCACGATCCCCATGGCGAGGATGAGGCTGTCCCGGGTGAATTCGTAGCGCCAGCCGAAGCTCTTCATGACTTGGGGCATCGTGGTTGTGGCAACGACTCCGCCGATCAAGCCTCCGACAATCACCGCGGCTGTTGTCTGAGCCAGACGCTTGGCCCGTTCGGCTTGAGGGTAAAGCCTGTTACGATGGTTTTGATGTTGGGGGTGAAGATGGCTCCCACGGCCCCGAGCCAAACAAAGAAGGACAGGTAGGTCAGTCGAATCGTCAGGTTCCCAGGAGGATAATTCGCGCTTCCTGGGGGTGTTCCTCTGACGATAACAAAAAAGGTCATCGCCCAGAATATAAAAAAACTCAGCCCCACGGTGGTAATACTTAATATCTGCCAGCGCTTGAAACCGAGTCGGCTGGCTGAGCGCATGGCAAAGGAAGAGATGGGAAAGGTAAGGATACCGATGCCCAGGATGGCTAGAGGGGAAAGCTCGAATCCCACATTACACGTCAGGGAGCAGTCCCTGACGATCTTACCGAGGCCGAAGGCAAGCCCGATAGAGAAGGCAGGAAGAACAACCAGAATCAAGCGGACGAGTCTGGATCCAGCGGCTTTTTTTTGTGTGTTTCTGGTTGAGAAGTCATATTTAGTGCTTAGCGATGATCGTGAAGCATTGCAAGAAGTGACTGCAGTAATGGCCAAAAAGATGGGGAGGCTCTGGGCGTAATATACTTAATGCCTCCAGCCAATATTGGCATCTCCCCTCTAGGCTGATAAAATATTAAAGAGGCATTCCGTTGGACGGAATGAAACTTTTTAACTGGAATACCTCTTTTAATACAATGTAGGAAGATGTTTTCAGAGCTCAAAGAAAAAGGCCTCCTTTCCCAGGGATTCAAACCCGTTTTAAGGCGGAATTTGATCTGTCTTCTGGCTTCGATCATCCTTCACTCTCTTCTCGTCCTGGTCTTCATCAACGTCGCCTCCCCGATAAAGGTCATCCAGTTTGAAGAGGAGGTCACGGATTTAATCATCGTCCCGCCTGAAGCACTTCTCTTACCCGAAGGCTACGAAGATTTTCCTGGGGCGGGTTTAGATGAGGACCCATTCTTGAGGCCGAGTCCAAGAGGGAGAGAGTCATCATCAACGGGTCTTGAAACCGACGTAGAAGCAGCCGTGGCGGCGGACATTCCTTCTCTTCTCGAAAGAGAGCCACCGTCGGGCGAGCAGAAAGAACAGAAACCTCCTTCTCTTCGCGGCCGTCTCGTCTCGCGCTCAGAGCTGTCTTCGGCCTTTCGCCTCAGGATTCCTGGCCGAGCCGACCTGGATTTATCCGAGAAGACAAAAAAGGAGAGCGAAGCGATCGGAGCTCACGATTACCGAGACCGGAAAAGCATAGATTTTTCCGAGTATCTTCGCCCAGACCTGACCAAAATTCTTCCTTCGGGAGGTCAATCCTCATCCGGCCGGACTGGTTCCGGGAGGGGCGGCCGACAAGCCAAGGCCTCGTTTAAGGTCCAGGATTATGATATCAATCCTTGGGCCGAGAGAGTCGTCAACAGAATCCAGAGCAACTGGATAGTCCCGCTCAGACAGGTTGCCCTGACAAGGAACGTGGTGGGCATTTCCGTGACTGTGGAGAGAAACGGAGACCTCTCTTCGGTCGGAATCATCAACTCCTCCCAAGATCAAACCTTGGACCAGGCCGCACTCGAAGCCGTCAATAAAAGCTCTCCTTTTCCGAATTTGCCCGCGGATTTCCCTCACAAGAATTTAGAAGCAGTTTTTGTCTTTCAGTACTATGATTAAAAAGATTTTGGTTATCTTCGGGCTTTTCTCCTGGTTTTCTGCGGTTTCTTA
>CAYGBF010000248.1:0-3559 GCA_964348035.1 uncultured Eubacteriales bacterium
AGGCACAGTTGGTCACCTTGTAGTCAAAAGATATATTTTACGGCCGAGGATCCTCTCTCTGAGGATGAAGAGAAAAAGAAGAAAGCCAAAGATGATGCTTATATTTTCGAACAGAATTTCAAACCGAGTCACCTGTGGATTTTTGATTTAAAGACAAAAAAGGAAAAGCGTCTCACTGAGGGCGATTTCACGGTCCGCTCATTTTCGGTTTCGAGAGATGGAACGAAAATGGTCTTTGCTGCTGCGCCCACACCCCTTTACGACGATACGCTTAAGTCAGAAATCTGGATCCTGGACCTCGAGGACGGCTCCAAACGCCAGATCACAAAAAACGGAGTGAACGAAACCGATATATCCTTATCGCCCGACAACAGACAGATTCTTTTCGTGGCCGAATCGGGGCCAAATTTTAAAGACTATTATTACCAGCCCAATCTGTTCATGGTGCCGGCCGAAGGTGGAACACCCGAAGTCCTTCTCCCCGATTTTGAATACGAGGTCTATGACTCGGAATGGTCGGCTGACGGGACAGTCATCTATTTCACCGCCAACATGGGAGTCCACTGTGAAATTTTCTCCTTGAGACTTGATGATATGAAACTCGAACAGCTGACGGACGGCCAACACGCCATCCGCAGTTTCGACTACAACCCTGAAACCGAGACCATGCTCTACGAGCTGAATTCTCCGTACAACCCGGATACATTCTGGCTGATGGACATGAAGAGCCGTTCGGCAGAGATGATCCATGATCCTCATCCTGAACTGAAGGCATTCAAGCTGGGTAGGTACGAGGCGATCCGCTGGAAGAGTACGAACGGGAAGGAAGTGGAAGGTATCCTGGTCTATCCCGTGGACTATGAAAAGGGAAAGCGCTATCCGCTTCTGGCTGACACCCATGGCGGGCCGATGAGTTCGGACAAGTTCACCTTCGATGGTTACGCCCATGCCAGGGCCGGCCGAGGTTACGCTATTCTAATGCCGAATTATCGGGGCAGCACAGGATACGGGAATGAAGTGCTCCGTGATATGGTCGGACATTATTTCCTGCACGCCGATGATGATGTCCTGACAGGTGTGGATTATCTCGTTGAGATAGGGATTGCCGATCCTGAAAAGCTCGGCACCCTGGGCTGGAGTGCCGGCGGACACATGACCAACTGGCTCGTAACCCAGACCGATAAGTTTAAGGCTGCCTCTTCGGGAGCTGGGGCATCGAACTGGATATCGATGTACGCCCAGAGCGATGTCCGGATTTATCGCACGCCTTGGTTCTTGGGGGATCCTTGGCACAAGAAGGCACCGCTCAAGGCTTATCGTGAACATTCTCCGATCTTTTACGTCCACCAGGCCAAAACACCGACGCTGATCCTGTGCGGGGAGTTCGACCGGAGGGTTCCTCTGCCTCAGAGTATAGAGATGTACCGCGGTCTTAAGGCCAACGGAGTCCCCACAGAGCTGGTCATTTTTCCTCGCTCTGGACACGGCCCTCGGGAGTTAAGGCACAGACTGTACAGGTGGAACAAGGAATTCCAGTGGCTGGAAAAATACATCCGGGGCCGGGACTTTGAGTTCGAAAAACCGCCGGTACCTGACAAAGAAGAATAAGGACTAAAACCCAGCCGCGTAGCCAAGACGCCGGGGATCGGTCACTCCGTGGAGTTTCCCGGTCTTCTGGTCCCGCCAGATGATCTGGACAGATCCAGTGTGCCAGTTGTAGCGTCCCAAATCCTTGATTTTAATACCTCTTTTTTTTAGGGTTGTGCGCACCTCATCCGTGATCCGCGACTCTATCTCGAGGTCTCGCTCATCTCCTCCGAAAGCCCAGAAGCGGGGAGCATCAGTGGCTTCTTTGGGAGGCATGTCAAAGTCAAGGATATTGATCAATACTTCGGTGATGGGTTGGGGAGGAAGTCCAGGAGTTCCCATGGCCAGCCAGGGTTTTCCGTCCTTTTCGATCATGACGGCCGTGATCGGAAGCACCAATCGGCGGCCCGGACCAATCGTGTAGGCTCGAGCGCCGCTCCCCGTGGACCTCACTCCATCGATAAAGACCCCCGGCGCCCCTCCGTGCCCAGTGTGGAGAAGCGAGATCCAGTTGCCTTCTCCGTCCACGATGACGTTATGATTGCTGCCCAGATAAGCGCTGTCTTCCCCTTGAAAGCTCGGGAAGAAAGTAAGAGAGGACTGTTCCTCAGCATCCTCGGGCTCTTCTGGCGGTGAAAGATCAACACCAGGCTGAACCATGGTTTGTCGGACAAAATGGGCACCCATTTTTCCGTATTCTTTCGATAACCAGACTTCTGCGGGAGTTTTGAAGTTTAAGGGATCTTTGATGGCCCACCGCGTTTCATCCCTGATTCGTCCGAAGGCACGAGCTATGATCTCGAGAGTTTCGGCGGATTGGGTGTAATGTCCCATGCTTTTGAGGTCGAAATTCTCCAGGATGGTCAGGTTGCTGCCGACCACAAGACCACCCGTATCAGGAGGAGGTGAGCCGAAGATCGTATGACCCCGGTATGTAAACCGCACCGGATCCTGCCACTTTGGCTTGTAAGCAGCCATGTCTTCCTCGCTCACATAATAACCTCGTTTGCTGCACTCCTTGACGAACTTCTGTCCCCAAGTCCCAGTGTACATGTAATCCGCTCCTTCCGAGGCCACTTTCCTGAGATGTTCGGCAAGCTTCGGCATCTTCCAGCGCTTCCCGACGGGGACGAGGAAACCTTCTGGCATGTAAACATCTCGGGCTTCCTTGTTCTTGATCAGGTCCGATCGTTCAAACAGAGCATAATTGATGCCGTACATGAAGGAGGTGACGATGACACCCTCTTCCGCTGAGGCAATAGCCGGTTCCAGGTAGGATGCCCAAGGCTTGGTCCCGAAGCGCTTGGCTAAGGCTTCCAGACCACGGACAACACCCCCGATCGCGACTTTGGAGGGATCACCTTTCTTCCCTGACTTGGCTTGAGGTCTTTCGGAAACGGCGCTGATCACATGATATTTTCCAGTCGAGCTTTCGTAATAGATGGCCGACATCGTCCCGAAATGGGAGACTTGATGGAAATCATTCACATGCTGGAGGAAGACGGCGGTGATCATGGCGTCGATGGCATTCCCGCCCTCACGGAGCACCTCGAGGGCCGCCTCGGTGACGATCGGAAGCTGGGTGCAGACCATCGCCTTGTCTCCGACGGCTTCTGGTTTCGGTCCTTGGTTGAGCCTCGGGTCTGTCGGGTCATCGGGCAGATTTTGATCGGCCCGATTCGGTACCTTCATCGATACGAGACTCAGCGTCAGGAACAAAAGCGCGATTAATGTCAATGCAGATAATTTTGTCTTGTCCATGATAGATCCCTCCTTAAGCAAAATTTAAACGCATTTCTTCGTCTGCGGTTTTCTCATATTATCTGAATTTGCTGCTAGAGGGAAGAAAGATGAAAAAATTTATTGTTGCAGATCTTGGCGCGGCTTAGCGACGTAGAGATTATCCTCAGCCAAGAATGTCTCGATCCTAACCATCTCGAAACCTGCTTCGTTTAATTCCTTTCGCAAATTT
>CAYGBF010000249.1:0-2728 GCA_964348035.1 uncultured Eubacteriales bacterium
GAGCATGGTCGCCGGATTGCTCAAAGGTACCGAACCGAGCATCAAGAATACATCCTCAAACCTGATATCATAGACTTGACCCAAAGGCTGATTTACCATCTCGATGAGCCGTTCGGAGATTTTTCGATCTTCCCCACCTACCTCGTCTCTCAGATGGCCCGCCAGCAGGTCAAGGTGATCTTGACCGGAGACGGGTCAGACGAGCTTTTCGGCGGCTACGAGCATTATCTGGCGCAGTCTCTAACTCGGCGGCCGTTCGTTTCATTTATCGGGAAAACCCTGGGGCCGATGATAAAAAAGATCCCACCAGCGGCAAAGAAGAAAGGCCTTTGGAATAAAGTCCAGAGGTTCAGCTTGGGGCTCGAACACCACCCCAGCCTCCGGCACCTCCGTTGGATGATGTTTCTCTCGACTGCAGACAAGAACGGCTTGTATTCTCCAGAACTCCAGCAGGAGTTGGGCGGGTTGGAAACTCTTTTTGAGAAGGTCCCCTTCCGATCCGTCTTCGGTCATCTCTTATCTCTCGATGAGATAAACGCGGAACTCTTCATCGACCTCAAAATTTACCTCCCCGATGATATCCTGGTTAAGGTCGACCGGATGAGTATGGCTGCCTCACTGGAGGCGCGGGTCCCGTTCTTGGATCACCGGCTCGTCGAGTTTATCTACAGCCTTCCCGGTCATTTTAAAATCAAAGGCCTGACAACCAAATGGTGTCTCAAAAAAACCATGGCCGGCATCCTCCCTGAAAAGACCATTAACCGTAGCAAGGAGGGCTTCAGCATCCCGATGAAGACCTGGCTGAGGACAGAACTCAAGGATATGCTGCTCGATACTCTGAACGAGGAAAGGATCCACCGGGAGGGATTATTCCAGTCTGCTGCAGTAAAAAAGATGATGGACGCTCACTTGAAGGGAAAAGAAAACTACAGTCATTCCCTTTGGTCGCTTATCGTTTTTGAAACCTGGCGGGACCATTATCTATGATTTACGGATCGTCAAAACCTGTTTCGTTTTCGCACTGACCTTATGTTTTTCGGAGACCGGCAACCCCAGGACCCAGATGATCTCTCCCCGGGAGAGAAAGACAGGCCGCCTGTCTCTCTCCGAGAGAGGAATCCTTCTGGCACGCATGATTTCCTTGAGTTTTTTCGCTCCCGGAGTACCTAAGGGCTGATACCTGTCCCCTTCTCTCCGACAGCGGATTAGAAGGGGAAACTGAACCTGAGCCCTGTCGAAAAAGGCTTGCTTTTTATCGTCGAAATCCAGGACGGCGAAGCTGCTTCTCCTCTGTGTTCTGCCTACGAACTTCAACCCGATCTCCTTGATCTTCAGGGGATTCTTGCCGTCCCAGGAGTACTCGAAGCTTATTCGAGGTTTTTTCTTACCTTGGAGCTGGATCACATTCCCTTCTCTAACCAGGATGAGGTTCTTTTTCAGATGGAATGCCTTCCCCTGTTGGAGGTTGAGGATGGACTCGACGTCTTCGAAGGAGATGTCCCGCAAATCCCCCTTGAGTTTACGGATATATTCTCGGATAACCCGTCGCTTCAAAGCCCGGGAAAAAGAAGAGAGAGAGATGATGTTCAGAGTGATTTTGTCTCTTTTCCTGCTGACAGATCTTCCTGTTTCCTTCTCGGCCAACTCCTGGAGCCAATCCTCTTCCTGTTGGAAGAGAGAGGCCGTCTTACCCAGGACCGGAATGATACTCGGCTCGAATTTTTTCTGGAGGTAGGGAATAAGCTCCATCCTCACTCGGTTCCGGAAAAAGCGCCGATCGAAGTTACTCTCATCCACCCGGTAGGGAATGTTTTCATTCTCCAGATAAGTCAGTAACTCCCGACGCTCCACCTCGATGAGCGGACGGATCAGCTTTCCTTCCACAGCCGGAGAGATGCCGCCCAAACCAAGCCGGCCGCTTCCCCGAAGAAGTCTCATCAACACTGTCTCGGCTTGATCATCCAGAGTGTGGCCGGTAGCGATCTTTGAACATCCTTTTTCCTCGGCTGTCTTCCTTAAGAAATCATACCGCAAGGAGCGACCAGCCTCCTCCAAGTTCAGTTTATTCGTCTTGGCCACTCTGCGAACATCCTCCGCTCCTACCTCAAGAGGGAGCGATAACTCTTGAGCCACAGATCTTACGAATTTCTCGTCCTCTTCAGCCTCGGCGCGCAAGCCGTGGTTGAAATGAGCGAGGATTATCTCGAGCGCCCATTCCGCCTTGAGCTCGAGAAGGAGGTGGAGTAAGGCCGTTGAATCGAGGCCTCCTGAGTAGGCAACGAGGATACGGTCTTTCCTGTGGATAAGGTCGTATTCTTGGATGGTCTTTTTAACTTTTTTCAATAACACCGTCTTTTTCCTCGGCCCCCTTTAGAACAATCCGTAAGGTAACCATCCAAACAGTTAATCTGTCTATTTTTTCCTTAAGGAAAATGGATTTTGGTAGTGGCGGTGGAGGGAGTCGAACCCCCGACACTGCGGATATGAGCCGCATGCTCTAACCACCTGAGCTACACCGCCAGTGGCAAAGATTTTAGCCGAATCGCCACCTGAAGTCAATCGACGGAAATGGGGGGTCGCGACCCCTCAACGGACGACGACCCGACTCTCTCGGGTCTCGAACGGGATGTTTTGTCCCCCAGGAGCGTTGGCGTTGATGCCGACGATCGACACCCTACTCTCTCCCTCGGACTTGGCCTCAAAAACAAGGGTGGCCAGCCGTCCCGTT
>CAYGBF010000250.1:0-5286 GCA_964348035.1 uncultured Eubacteriales bacterium
CGAGGTTGAAGAGTATTTCTTTGGCCCGCTCGACGACAGTCCTGGGAATGCCGGCCAGTCTGGCGACATGGATTCCGTAGCTCTGGTCGGAAGGTCCGGATACGATCTTTCTTAGGAAGATGACATCCTCCTTCCATTCCTTGACCGAGACATGGTAGTTCTTGATCCTGTCCATAGTCAGGGCAAGTTCGGTCAACTCATGGTAGTGAGTCGCGAAAAGAGTCTTGGGGCGCATCTCCTCTTTTTCATGAAGGTGCTCCGCCACAGCCCAGGCAATGCTGAGACCATCGAAGGTCGATGTCCCCCGCCCGATCTCATCGAGAAGGATCAAGCTTTTCGGGCCGGCGTTGTTCAAGATATTCGCCGTCTCCAGCATCTCAACCATGAAGGTCGATTGGCCCTTACTCAAGAAATCCATGGCTCCGATTCGAGTGAAAATCTGGTCTAGGACTCCGATCGAGGCCTTCCTGGCTGGGACAAAGGAGCCCATTTGGGCCAGGATACCGATCAACGCCACCTGCCTGAGAAAGGTCGATTTTCCTCCCATGTTCGGGCCGGTGACGATCAGGATTTGGTCCTCCTCTCTGTCCATGTAGGTATCGTTGGGAACAAAAGGATCCTCCTGAGTAATCTCGATGATCGGATGGCGACCTTCGGTAATCTCGAGTCTATCCCGATCGTCAACCACAGGCCGGGCGTATTTACGCTGGGAGGCCAATTCCGCCAGGGAGGCCAGGACATCCAGGAGAGCGATCCGAGAGGCAATGTTCTGGAGTCTGGAGGTTTCCTTCGAAATCGACTGCCGGACTTCAAGGAAGAGATCGTGCTCCAAGTCGGCAATCCGTTCTTCGGCATTCAGGACTTTCTCTTCGTACTCCTTGAGCTCGGGAGTGATGAATCGTTCTGAGTTGACCAAAGTTTGTTTACGGATGTATTCCTCCGGTACCAGCGACAGATTGGGCTTCGTGACTTCTATGTAATAACCGAAGACTTTGTTGTAGCGGATTTTCAGAGAAGCGATTCCAGTTTTGGCTTTTTCCTTTTTTTCGAGCTGAGTGATAAACGTCTTACCCGAGAGGCTAATCTTCCTCAATTCGTCTAATTCCTTGTGGTATCCCTCTTTGATGATGCCGCCTTCGGTGAGCAATAAGGCTGGTTCATCCCTTATAGCCTTATTGATAAGATCGGCCATATCCCGGCCTGTATCCCATTGTCGACGTATATTCTTGATGATTTTTGAGGAAAAGGGCTTTAACTGCGGCTTAATCTGAGAGAGGGGGTAAAGAGATTTTTTCAGGGAGATAAGATCTCGGGCATGGGCCGCACCAAGAGAAATTTTCCCCGTGATACGCTCTAAATCAAGGATCTCCTTCAGGACCTCCCTTAATTCATGCCGTTCAATCGTCTGGTTGAACAATTCCTCGACAGCATCCAACCGCTCTTCGACCTGCCCGCTATCCAGGAGAGGATGAAGCAGCCAGGATCGGAGCAACCGTCCCCCCATGGATGTGACCGTGAAATCAATGATGTCCAGGAGTGACTCCCTGATACTCCCGTCCCTCAGGTTCCTGACCAGCTCGAGGTTCTTGATGGTTGTCGCACCCAGGACCATATACTCACTGGAGTGAACGTAGGCAATCCTGTGGACGAGAGCCAGGGAATCTTTCCTGACTTTTTTCAGGTAGTACAAGAGAGCTCCGCCAGCAGAAACGGCCATGTTTTTCTCATCCAGTCCGAATCCAGCTAATGATTTAACGTGGAAATGGTCGAGCAGAAAGTTTTGGGCCTGGAAGAAGTCAAAGAACCAATCCTCTACCGGGCTTTTCAGGACCGAGGTCATCTGGTTCTCCGAAAGAATTTTGATCACCTCTTCTTCCTCTCCTTCAGGAAAGATAATTTCCTTCGGAGATATTCTGAAGAGTTCATCAGGCAGGAATCTAGACTTCTGCGAGTCGCTTTCGGTAGTCTGCATCTGGCCAGAAGCCAGATCAATCACAGCCAAGCCCCACGCTTGTTCCTTAAAATACAGGCTGGCAATATATTTATTCTCCTTGCTTCCTTCGAGTTCGACTTCCACAGCCGTTCCTGGGGTCAAGACTTTCACCACGTCGCGCTTGACAATTCCTTTGGCCAGTTTTGCATCCTCAACCTGCTCACAGACGGCTACTTTCATTCCACGCTTGAGGAGCTTGGCAATGTAAGAGTCTGCAGCATGGTGAGGCACACCGCACATCGGAACTTTCTGACGTGAGGTCAGGGCTATCTCCAAGATAGTCGAAGCCGTTTTGGCATCTTCATAAAACATCTCATAAAAATCCCCCATGCGGAAAAACACGATCGCATCCTGATATTCCTTCTTAATCCGGCTGTACTGGCCCATCATCGGGGTTTGAGAATTTTTAGGAGACATCCACCCAAATATACTTCGCCGTTCACTATTTTTCAAGGTTGATCCTGTCTGCTATAATAAAGCGGCTATACTATGATTAAACCTAATTTCTTGACTCTCCTGAGGATCCTGAGCATCCCGGCTCTCGTCATTGTCCTCATTTCTACGTTCGAGGGCAAGGAGATCGTAGCCTTCGTTATTTTCCTCCTGGCCGCCCTGACCGATATGTTCGACGGATTCCTGGCGAGGAAGAAACAGCAGATTACAGCCTTGGGTGAGCTTTCAGACCCGATCGCGGATAAATTGCTCATCACGGCCGCTTTTGTCTGTTTGGTGGAGATGGGTGTTGTTGCAGCCTGGATGGTGGTCATCATCATCGGCCGAGAAATCGCCGTCACCGGCTTTAGAACCGTGGCTGCTTCCAAAGGCATCAATATTACAGCTTCGGTCATGGGTAAAATCAAGATGAACGCAGAGACGATAACGATCTGCTTATTAATCCTGGGAGAAAAACATTTGGGAAGTCTGTATGTTATCTCTCAGGTTGGCCTTTGGATAGTCATCGCGACTTCTCTCATCTCAGCCGGTGAATATTATCTAAGATTTGGCCGGAGTGTTTTATCCGACCGCTCATGAAGAGATCTTCTGAGCCTCCGCCAGATCCCCACAGTTCCCGATCGTTAAAACCATGGGGGGTCGATCCCATCCACGGCCGATCCTCTTCATCAGCTGAGTGAGCACCTTTCCTGAGCCCATCTCGAAAAAACTATCGATGCCCTGCTTCCTGATCACCTCCATGGACTTGTACCACAGAACAGGCCGACTAACTTGTCTTTTCAAGGCCTCTCGGGCCTCCTCTCCTTTGTGGATGATTCGCGCCTCGACATTGGTCACGACCGGAAAAGCCAGATCCCGAAACTCCAGACAATCCAGATCAACCGATAGTCTTTCCTCTGCGCTCTTCATCAATCGACAATGAAAAGGGGCGCTCACTGGAAGCATGACCGAGCGGCGAGGTCTTATCAAATCCAAAGCCTGTTTGACGGCTGCGACATGTCCGGCAATGACAATTTGTTCCCGACTATTCCAGTTAGCAATCTCGACAACGCCTCCCTCTACCCCTGTCAAACCTCTCTCAACGCTTCCATAATCCATCCCGAGAATCGCCGCCATGGCGCCCTCTCCGACTGGAACCGCCTCCTGCATGTACTGTCCCCTCTTCCGGACGAGGGCCAGAGCATCCGTAAACTCTAAACAGCCAGCCGCCACGAGGGCCGAATACTCTCCCAGACTGTGGCCGGCGGCAATGGTTGGTTCTCTCCCGAACAGAAGATAAGCAATGGTACTGATGATGAGGAGGGCTGGCTGGGTGTTCTGGGTTAGTTTCAGTTCTTCCTCTGGGCCTTCAAAACAGAGACGGGAAATCTTAAAACCGAGGGCCTCATCAGCCTGGCCAAAGACATCACGAGCTAGGGAGAATCCCTCAAAAAAATCTCGACCCATCCCGACCGCTTGAGAGCCCTGGCCCGGAAACAGATAAGCTGCCTGCTTCATATCTTTCCTCTATTGCATGATGTACTTATTTAAATCTCTGACTTTGATCTGAATATCGGCCTGTCTTCTCAGGTTCTTCAACCAGTCCTGGACGCGTCTTTCAATCTTATTCTCCCTGATGATCGATTCGATCTCGACGAGCATTTCCATCATGGGTTGAGGCTCGCGCCCCTCCTCTGTTTGAGAAGGAAGGTAACGGCGCTGGTAGTATTCCTCAATCTCTTCCAGACTCACCACAGCAGTCTGTCCGAATCTTTGGGAGATGATTTTTTGGTAGAGTATTTTTTCCCGAAGATACGGCCTTAAATCTGCCCATTGCAGACCAAAGGCATCCAGGGCTTTCTCAACTTGTTCCTCTCCCAATCTCGCCGTCAATATCTTCCTATATTCGTCCAATTCAGACTGGCTCACCGCGATGTTTTCCGGGGATAATTGAAGTACCAACTTCTGGTCGATCAACCGGTCCAAGATGAGAGATGCCTTTTCTTCGGCACCCTGTTCGATTTCTTCATATAGAGCAAAGGCTTCCACTATCCTGATATCGGTCAGAGTGATAACCCGATCATCAACTACAGCTACGATGCGATCAATCGTATCCTGATAACAAAATCCCCTGACCAAAACGCACCAGAAAAGAAACATCAAAACTAAGATTGTATAACAGACAAGACGAGGTCGATGGATGGTCAATCTTGAATCCTCAGAACACATTACCGATGGTGATAAAGGCAATAACTTTCTTTTCTCCTTCCGGAGCGTCCAGATTCCAACCCAGCTCGACGCGGATAGGACCTAAAGGCGTTCGGTACCGCAACCCAAACCCGATAGCATCACGGAAGGAGGTCAAGCTGAACTCTTTCCTTCTGGCATAGACATTCCCCGTATCGTAGAAAACCGCCCCGTACAGATTCCGGATAGATGACACGAACGGAAAAGTCAGTTCAAAATTCAGCAGGACCAGGGCTTTCCCTCCGATCGGGTTTCCAGAATCTTGATCCCTCGGTCCCAATTCGTCAAACCGTTCGCCTCGGAAGGAATTGCTTCCTCCGGCGAAAAACCGCTCGGGGATAGGCATCAAACCTCTTCCTAATCCCATCCGGAACGTGGAGCTGAATGTTAGACGGGGGAGAAGAGAAAAATAATGTTGATACTTGATAAAGTTTTTTAAAAAATCTGACTCGGAACCGAAGACAGGCATGGCCCACTCCAGGACAAAGCTGAAAAAAGAGCCGCTGACGGGGTTGAAGGGATCATCTCTCCGATCCCAGACAAAACTTCCTGAGACCGATGCCGTCGAATACGGAATAAACTGTCGGTCTATCTCTGATTCGGAAATCTGAAGA
>CAYGBF010000251.1:0-10935 GCA_964348035.1 uncultured Eubacteriales bacterium
TTTTGGCTTTTTGAAGTCTGTCTTGGCTCTGGGCTTTTATGGTTTTGTGGACGAGGAGCTGGACATCTTCTCCATCGTATCCTTTGACTTCGATCGAACCGAACACGTTATCCACGATGAGCTCTCTGGGCTGGGATGGATCCTGGAACGTCAGTGTTTTTTGGATAGTTTCCTTTTCTGTAACATCATAATTCTCTGTAGCGTAAGATATCAGGGGTATAAACAGGATGATCATCGATATCGATAAAGATTTTTTCATCTTCATTGACTCCCTAATAACCGATCTGCTGGATGCTCTGTTCGGCTCTCTGTTTTACCTCGGGCGGAAGCTCCTCATCCTGGATCAACTGCTTGAGGGCGTCGATGGCCCGCCTCTCGCGAATGTCGACCATGAGGTCGATAAGGGCCACTTGGACCAGCGGAGAACTCTGTTGGGAGAGAGATTCCACAAGGCCCTCACGCACCATCTTGTTGTCACGGAAAAGGTAGAGAGCATCCACGGCGGCCAGACGGACGTTGATGTTCGGGTCGCTGTTCAAGGTGCCGAGAAGTCTTGTCAAAATCTGGGGATCAGGTTTTTCTATACCATAGCTGAGGTTGATTCCCCGGATTCGCTCACTCGGAGATTGCTGGTTGAGGAGTGAAACCGCCAGCATCTGATTTATGCTCTGGACTTCTTGACGGAGTTGTGCCAGTTCTTGAGGCGCTTGTCTGTTGGAGTTTATGATGTAACCGACAGTCAATCCGATGACGAGCAAAATGAATCCCATAGAAAATTGGAGGGCGGGGCGTTGAGGCCACCAAGCTTCTAACCAACCAGAGAAGGATTTTCGAAATCCCCTGGAAGCTCGTTGTTGTTCGAGCTCCTGTTTTTCATCTTCGAGCATCGAGTAGAAGCGGGTGCGTAAATCATCGGAGGGCCGTTCCTCCGGAAGTACACCCAATTTTGCCCAGATCGAGCTTAGACTTTCCAACTCCTCTCTACAGGTTGAGCAGTCGGCGATATGGAACTGAATGGCTTTTCTCGTTTTTGAGTCGATTTCTCCGATGAGATAATCTGGAAATTTTTCTTGGATGTCTTGACATCTCATGAGACTGTCTCCCTTGAGAGTTCTGTATAGATTTTGCCTAAGTCCTTGACTGCCCGGTGGACGTAGGTTTTTACCGTCCCGATGTGGCAGCCTAAGAGTTCGGCGATCTCTCTGTATTTCATGTTTTGATAACGGCTGAGGACCAGGATTTCTCTTTTCTTGAGCGGAAGCCTGGAAAGCGCTTTCCGCACCAGGGCGATCTCTTCGCCGTGTTCCACTAGCTCATCAGGAGATGACTCGGGACTCGCGGCTTCCTCCCATTGATCTTCGAGAGGAATATCCTTCTTCTGCTTCCTCAGGTGATCGATGTGGGCATTACGGGCGATCTGGTACATCCAGACCGTAAATTTGCTCCGGCCGTGGTACGTCCCGCGGTATTTGAGGATACGGTAGAAAACATCCTGGACCAGATCCTCGCTGATTCCCCTGTTTCCGGTCAGACGGAGGAAGAAATTAAACAATCTCAAGTGGTGCTTTTCGAAAAGAATGGCCAATTTTTCCACTTTTCCTTCCTTTACCTCGAGCATGATTTGGTTATCTGCCTGCGGCTGATCCACTAATGATCCTCGCTTTAATCGTTCACATATATAGACTGACCATTTACTAAAAGGTTACATGAAACAAGCAATTTTCTCCATCTTTTGGGGTCAGACTTTGAAAACTTGAGTTGTATTATTCGAGGGCAAATTAATTCAAGTTTTCAAAGTCTGACCCCGATGGTTTGACTTGGGGGTGGGCGGGTGGTATATATCAGGTGATTTTGTTGAGATCGGGAGAATCATATGGCTGCTCTGACCTATAAAAAGGCCGGTGTTGATATCGACCAGGCTGATGAATTCATCAAGAAAATTCAACCTCTCATCCGGAAAACCCGCCGGGCCGAAGTCTTGGGAAAAGTAGGCGGATTCAGCGGGCTGTTCAAGCCACGCCTCCAAAAAGTCAAGAATCCCGTTTTGGTCTCTTCCACAGATGGCGTCGGGACAAAACTTCTGGTTGCTGATTTGATAGGAAAATATGATACAGTCGGCGTGGATCTGGTGGCCATGTGTGCGGATGATGTGGTCGTCACCGGAGCAGAACCCCTCTTCTTTCTCGATTATATCGCCTGCGGTCAATTGAACAAGAACAAGCTGTTAGAGCTCATGAAAGGAATAGCCAGAGGATGCCGGGCGGCTGGATGTGTCCTTCTCGGTGGAGAGACCGCCGAACTTCCAGGAATGTATGCCAAAGACGCGTTCGATCTGGCTGGGTTTTGTGTCGGCATCGTCAGCCAAGAGAAGCTCATCGACGGCCGTCGCTGCCGTAAGGGAGATAAGATTATCGGTTTAGCTTCCTCCGGACTCCATAGTAACGGCTTTTCGCTCGTGCGTAAGGTTTTCAATCAGAAAGAGATGAAAGGAAAACTCAGTCAAGAATTGCTGAGGCCAACCCGAATCTACACTCCCACCATCCTAAGGCTCTTGAAAAGCGTCAGGATTAAAGCCCTGGCTCACATCACCGGAGGTGGATTCACCAACAACATCCCCAGAATCCTGCCCGAGGGATTGTCTGCGGAGATAAACAAGGGGACCTGGAAAATCCCCCGGATTTTCCGGATGATCCAGGAGAAAGGCCGGATCCAGGACAAGGAGATGTTCCGGACCTTCAACATGGGCATCGGGATGGTCTTGATCCTCAGTCCTCAGGGCGCTCCCAGAGCTCTTGCCCTTCTTCAGAGGATGAAGCAGAAGGCCTGGGAGATCGGGGGCGTCATCCAGGGCGACAGAAAAGTCAGAATCCGGAGTTAGTCTCTACCGTTCACGAATTTTTTCCACTCGAAGAGATCTGGAACTAGCCCGTAGGTCCTCAGGGCCTCTTCAGATTGAGGAGAGACCTTGCGCAGCCAGCTTCCGATGGATTCGATTCTGTCCGGGCTGATTTCGACCATCGAGACCGCAGAGACAGTCATGTCAGTGTCTTCAAACCGGCCCCTATTCTCAGGCTGAAAAAGAAAATCAATCATTTTTGCATTCGGGTTGAGGACGGAAAGAGGTTTTATCCCATAACGTTCAAATGCGTCCTTCCAGGAATCTAAAGCATACCCGTAGTGGGTACAGTTGAGACTGACATGGATAGGCTGTTGACTGTCTTTAATTTTGTGGAGAGCTTCATCCACGTAAGCTGAGATCAGCATCTCGGTCTCGTCACTTGCCCAGCCTCTCTCGATGAAGATTTCCAATTCCGGGCAGGCTTGGCTGATGATGCGTTCTGTCAATACGTCCCTTTCCTCCAGCCTCATCTGGTATGCGGCTTCTTCGACTGTGGTCTGGGTCCCGAAGATGAGGACTTTAGACTCAGGAAACGCTTTGAGCCTCTCCTCGATGAGTTCGATGCCTGAATCGATAATGCCAACGACCGGGATGGTTTCCCTTCTCGAAAACGCCGTATCTGGAAGAAGGGCAGACAAAGTGTTGCAGCCGATGAGGATGAGGTCCGGATGATAATTTTTCTCAAGACTGCGGAGAGCGCTGTCGAAGACCAAGATCTTTTCCTCTCTTGTTTTTAGACTGTTGTACCCTCCTTTGGAGGAGAAAAGGGCGTTAAAGAAGAGGAGGTCGACCCTTTTAAATACCTTGGCTCTGCTGAATCTCTCCGCAGCTTCGGCTATGATGGACAGTCCCCCGAGTCCGGAATCGGTGACCGCGATAATGACAGCGTCTTTCTGGAAAAATTCATCAAGCTTCGCTCGGAGATCCGAGGATGAATGGCTTCCTGAACAGGCAAAGGAGATGAGGTTCAAGGATAGCAAGACTATCAAAGTCCCTTTGTGTCTTATCATTTCTGTGTGAAATCCATGGAGTCAGGATGGGGAATATAGCATTGACCAAGGAAAAGAGTCAATTCTCTCCCCTCATAAGATTAAAAAAAATGGCTGATTTCACCTGCTGATTCATCCAAAAAGGTGATTGTCCAGTTGAGGGACATTTGAAAAAATAATCCCAGGTTATGAACACAAAGGAGATAAGTCTATCCAAAAAAGTATTAATCTCTGGCATAAAAAGGCCTTCATCAGATTAAGGGGATGGTGAGTATGAAAAAACATGACCGGAGCCAGAAACCAAGACAATATGGGCCAAAAAAAATCAAAAAGAAAAAAAAGAAAATCATACAGAGTGAACAGCAGTACAGGAGAATATTCGAATGTTCTCCCCAGGTCATCGGAATTGTGGATAACGACGGGACCGTTCTAGATGTGAATCAAAGGATCTATGACTGGCTGGGATACAAATCCGATGAAATCATCGGAACGAATTTCATGGAACTGCCGTTTTTACCAGAAGAAAGCAAAACCTTAGCCGAAGAAAAACTGTATCAAATGGCCCTCGGAAAGGATGAACCCCTGTACGAAATGACTTTCATGACCAAAAAGGGGGAGAAGCGGGTGGGACAGGTTCTCTCGAATCCGATAAGAGATGGACAGGGAAGAATGGATAAACTGCTGGTGATGGCCCGCGATATCACAGGGTGGAAAAAAGCCAAAGAAGCGCTCAGGACGAGTGAAGAGCTGTTTCGCTCTATCGTCGAGAATTCTCATGCTGGCATCGGTATGATCGATGACGCCTTCAAGGTTGTCTATGCCAACGACCAACTGTGCCGCATCGTGGGGTATCGCCGGAGAGAAATCATAGGTCAGGATTTCCGGAAGTTTCTGGATGAGGACAGTAAGCAACTCGTTGCTGATCGCTATGTTCGAAGACAGCAGGGAGAGAAGATCCTACCCAGGTATGAATTCGGCATCGTCCGTAAGGACGGAGAGAGGAGACGGATAGAAATTGTTAATACAGTGATCAAGAACCAATTCGGAGGAAAGCGGACACTCTCTCAGATGTTGGATATCACAGAGCAGAAGCAGGCCGAGAAGGCATTAAGGCAGTCTGAGAAGGATTATCGGGGATTATTCGAGAATGCTCATGATGCGATCTTCGTTTTCACTCCAGATAAGGAGTTTATCCTGGATGTCAATCCTCGAGCTTGTGAGATGTATGGATTCAAAAGGGATGAATTCATCGGGATGTCACTCGAGGACATTTCCAAGGATGTTCCACTCGGAAAAAAACGCATCAAGAAGACGCTGAAGGAAGGCTCGTTCCACAGTTTTGAAACCATCCATTACAAAAAGGACGGATCCCAAATATTTTTAGATATCAACGCGGCCGTGGTGGATTATAAAGGTCAGCAGGCCATTTTGAGTATTAACAGAGACATAACCGATCGCAAGAGGGCGGAGGAGAAGCTGCGGTTGGAAAAAGCCCATCTTGACCAGCTGTTCGAGAGCGCTCAGGAAGGGATCGTCATGTCGGATAAAGAGGGCAAAATTCTGAGTGTTAACAGCGAATTTACCCGACTGTTCGGGTATAGCAGGGAAGAACTTTTGGGAAGGAATGTCGATGAGCAGGTTATGTCTCGAAAGGAATTCCACAGAGGCCATTCGATCACCAAGAAGGTCGCCGATGGAGAGAACGTGAATTTCGAAGCCATCCGACAACGCAAGGATGGACGTCTCATCCATGTCTCTGTCTTAGCCTCCCCGATCGTCCTCGACGGAGAGGTAGTCGCCATTTATGCCATTTACCGAGACATCACCGAGCGCAAGTTATCCGAGGAGAAAATCAAGGCCGCCCTCAGAGAGAGGGAGGTCATGCTGAGGGAGATTCATCACCGAGTGAAGAACAACATGCAGATCATTTCCAGTCTTTTAAGGCTGCAGTCGAGGCAGATCAAGAACAAAAGGATTCTGGACATCTTCAACGTGGGTCAGAATCGCATCCGGTCGATGGCTTTAATCCATGAATCCCTGTATCAATCAAAAGATCTCTCCAGGATCAATTTCGCCGATTACATAAAACGCCTGACCACTCATCTCTTTTCGATGTACAGGATTGGTGCGGAGCGCGTTCAGCTCAAGGTCGACGTGGGAGAAGTCTTCCTGGATATCAACCGAGCCATACCCTGCGGATTGATAGTCAACGAGCTCGTCTCCAATTCGCTGAAACACGCTTTCCCGAACGGGCAGGAAGGGAAGATTGTCGTCAAGATGAACGGGAACAGCCGAGGAAAGATCAGCCTGATCGTCAAAGACAGCGGAATCGGGTTTCCAGAAGATTTGGATTTCAAGAAAACAGAGACGTTGGGGATGCAGTTGGTAACAGATTTAGTGGCCCAGATCGATGGGAAGATCAAGCTGATGAAGGAACAGGGCACAGAATTCAGGGTGGTCTTTTAATCTATAGAACGCTTCATCCCAAAATTTCTTTTCCTGCCACTTTTTGATTCCGTGTAGGGAATCCATTTGAATCTCCCTTTGGACACAAAGTTCTCTATCCAAATTGACATCAGCAATTCCTTTTAGATAAGCTTAGAAGGGAAATTCAAAGAGAGGTGCGTAAATGGGCAGCAAAACGACTTCCAACATCTACAAAGAGCAGCGAGTGGGTGTCTACGTCGATGTGCAGAACTTGTATTATTCGGCTAGGTATATGTACAAATCCAAAGTCAGCTTTAGCGCTTTACTCAAAGAAGCTGTCAGAGGACGGCGTCTTATTCGAGCCATCGCCTACGTCATCAAAGCCGATGAAACGGATGTGAGTAGTTTTTTTGAGGCTCTAAAAGGTCAAGGCTATGAAATCAAGGCAAAAGATCTCCAGGTATTTGTCGGCGGGGCCAAGAAGGGGAATTGGGACATCGGCATCGCAGTGGATATGATCGAGTTCGCGCCCAAACTTGATGCCGTCATCCTCGTCAGCGGCGATGGTGATTTTGTTCCTCTGGTCGAGCACCTCAAACACGCGGTGGGATGTTTTGTAGAAGTCATGGCCTTCCAGAAATCCTGTTCCCAAAAGCTTATTGACAGTGCGGACAACTTTATCGATATGGACATCAATCCGAAAAAGTTCCTGATAGCCGGTGGGAAAAAGTCATAAAAGGCAAGAGGAAGAGCCATTTCTGAATGCCATTCCCTCAACTACAAATGATAAAGACAAAAGAAGGCTGAGTTGGGAGGTCATCTAGTCCTGGTCGGCGGTGGTCATGCTCACATGACCGTCCTGGTGAATATCGATGATTTCGTCAGGCGTGGACATCGAGTTAGCCTTATAAGCCCTGCTCCTTTCCATTATTACTCAGGGATGGGACCAGGCATGCTCGGAGGGACGTACAGACCCGAACAGGTTAGATTCCACATCAAGAAAACAGCAGAAGACCGGGGGGGCGAATTTATTCCAGGCAAAGTCAGCCGAATCGACCCGGATGACCAGAGCTTAGCATTGGAATCGGGAGAGAAGATAAGATATGACATCGTTTCGTTCAACATCGGGAGTACAGTCCCCGTAGATTTTTTGGGAGAGACCACCGAACATATCTTGCCAGCCAAACCAGTCGAGAATCTCTGGAGAGCGAGAAACCTGATCAAAGAGACAATAGGAAAAGGGCCGATGAGGATCGGAGTCGTGGGTGGAGGACCAGCAGGAGTGGAAATAACGGGTAATATTTGGAGAGCCGTGGCCGAGGAAAAGGGACGGGCTAAAATCATCTTGTTTTCTGGGAGTGAGATACTCTCTGATTTTCCGCCCAAAGCGAGATGGCTGGTCCTGCGGTCCTTTAAGCGACGCGGGATCGAGGTGATGGAGGATGTTTACATAGATCGGTTAGAGAATGGACAACTGGTTTCCCGAGAAGGTCAGAAGTTTTCTTTAGATGTCGCCGTGATTGCCGTTGGCGTAAGACCTTCGGCTGTCTTTAAGGACTCTGGCCTGCCCACGGATAAGGAAGGAGCCCTGCTCATCAATCATTATCTCCAAAGCATAGAATATCCTCAGATCTTCGGAGGGGGGGACTGTGTCAACCTCCAGGATCGACCTTTAAATAAAGTGGGAGTCTATGCCGTCCGGCAGAACCCGATCCTTTATCATAATTTGCTGGGAGCTCTGGAAGATAAAGAGATGCAGGCTTTCCATCCCCAGAGGGTTTATCTTCTCATCTTTAACCTGGGTGACGGGAAAGCCATCTTCTGCCGCCAGAAGCTTGTCTTTGATGGGCGAGTCGCTTTCTTGTATAAAAATTATTTGGATAAGAAATTTATAAAAAAATTCCAATGAAATCCCCGTGCAAGCGGGGATCCAGCAAAATGAAAGAAAAAAGAGATCGTTCCCCTTCTTGTAATCCCAGCGCGAGCGGGGACCCAGTAAAACAAATTTCTTCCCCTTTTTCAGTTGTTTCTAGAGACAGATTTTGACTCGGCAAAAACTCTGTGATATAAGCTCTTCTAGGCCATCTATAGAGAGAAAAGCCAGGAAATAAACCGGTCTCGATGAATTCACTCAAAGGCCTTTATCAGCGCCACATCACCATGTTCAATCTTATTTTCTTGTTGTTTTTCCTTTATTTATTCCTGTTCAGCCTGGAGCTGATGGGAACTTCACTCAAGATGTTCGGAAAAGGGCTGGCTGAGACTTTAATCTCTACTACAACTAATCCTTTGGTCGGCTTGTTTATCGGAATTCTCGCCACTTCCATCATCCAGTCTTCTTCCTCCACAACTTCGGTCGTCGTCGGATTGGTCGCAGGCGGTGCGTTGAACGTTGCCAATGCTATCCCTATTGTCATGGGAGCCAACATCGGCACTTCAGTGACGAATACGCTGGTTTCGGTGACCCAAATAAGACGCGATATGGAATTCCGGCGGGGGCTGTCAGCGGCCGTCGTGCATGATTTTTTTAATCTTCTCGCTGTTCTAGCGCTGTTTCCGCTGCAGTATTTTACAAATTTTCTGGGACATGCAGCCACATTCTTAGGAGAAAAATTCCAGAATATCGGCGGTCTGAAGTTCTTGAGTCCGGTTAAAGCATTAACTAAACCTCCTGTTAATGTTTTAAAGGAATTAATCGGAAATCATCCTTGGATCCTTTTGACTCTTTCTCTCATCCTGCTGCTTCTGGCCCTTACAAGAATGGTGAAGTCTTTAAAGAACCTGGTGGTTACAAAAGCCGAAGCCTGGTTCGATCGTCACTTGTTCAAAACGGCTCCGAGGGCTTTTCTGGTGGGCTTACTGCTGACGGCCATGGTCCAGAGCAGCTCGATCACGACCTCTTTATCCGTTCCGATGGCGGGTGCAGGGTTGTTAACACTCATGCAGATCTTCCCGTATACCCTAGGAGCCAACATCGGGACAACTGTCACTGCTATTCTGGCTGCCCTTGTGACTGGCAATCTAGCAGCGATAATCGTTGCCTTTTCGCATCTTCTGTTCAACATAACAGGTATCATCGTCTGGTACCCGTTCAAGATTGTCCCGATTTCCCTGGCAGAGAAGTTCGCAGGAGTCGCCACACGACACAAAATCATCGCCTTGCTTTATATCATTATTGTCTTCTTTCTTATCCCAATATTATTGATATCAATTTTTAGATGAGGAGGGGAGCCTATGTTTAAAAAATGGCTGGCGATTTTCAAAAAGGATACATTGATGGACCGAGCTTATCAACGGTCCTTCGATATGCTGGAAATCACCCGGGCAATGTACATGGAAGCTAAGGAATCCCTGAGGAATAGAGAGGACAGTGAGATCGATTTAAAGGTGAAGGAGACGGACAAGGAAGTCAACAGCTATGAACGGGAAGTCCGGCGTATGGTGTTCAATCACCTGGCTGTTCGAGGAACGGCTGACTTACCATCTGGATTGGCTTTGGTCAGCATTATCATCGATATCGAACGCATCGGGGATTATACCAAGAACATGGTGGATCTTGCCCTTGAACATCCTGGAAAGCTTTATGGTGGAGAATTCGAAGAAGAAATTATCCGGATTGAAGCAGCCGTGGAAGATAGTTTTATCCAAACCAAGACCTGCTTTGAAAAGGGAGATGCGGATTTGGCCCTTGTACTTCTGGAAAAATATGCCTGGGTCAACGACACCTGTGACGATACGCTCGTAGCTGTTGTCAAAGAAAAGGATCCGAATATCCGTCCTGGAGATGCGGCAGCGCTGGTCCTCCATGTCCGCTGGTTGAAGCGGATCAACTCTCATCTTCGTAATATCACGACCAGTGTCGTCAATCCCTTTGACCGGATCGGTTTCCAGCCCAAAGAAGAATAATTCGAAGAGTATAAACACTATCGAGATTCTGGAATCAATGATGTTTGATGATGAATATTAGATTGACATTCCAATCTTGACCTCCCGATTTTATTCAAGGATAAAGGAGGCCTTAAAGTGAAAATCCTGTATGTCGTCCCGGGAACGATGTCGAAAACCGAGCTTGGAGAGGAAGAGCTGGGAAGAAGGAAGAAGATCCTTCAAAAGAACGCGGGAGAAGACACAGTCGTCGATATTGCAGATATCGAGGAAGGTCCCAGTTCCATCGAGTCTGCCTACGAGGAGTATCTCTCGATCCCTGGGACTGTGGAGCGGGTGGTTAAGGCCGAAAAAGAAGGTTACGATGGAATCATCCTGGGGTGCTTTGGTGATCCTGGTCTCGATGCCATCAAGGAGATGGTGAAGATACTGGTTGTGGGCCCTGGAGAGACCTCGATGCTGACGGCTGCGATGCTCGGGCACAGATTCTCGATAGTCACAGTGATGGATTCTGTCATCCCTTCCTTGGAAAAGCTGGCCAAGATCGTCGGTGTTGATAGAAAATTAGCCTCGGTACGCTCTGTGAATATTCCCGTCCTTGACCTGATTAAAGATGCAGAGGCAACCAAGAAGAAAATCATGGAGGAGGCCGATAAAGCCATAGAACATGACAGAACGGATGCGGTCATCTTGGGCTGTATGAGCATGGCCTTCATGAATATTTCTGAAGACATC
>CAYGBF010000252.1:0-4005 GCA_964348035.1 uncultured Eubacteriales bacterium
AGGCTATTTTTTATAAAAATATTTGTTTGTTTCAGCGACGATGATAGAGCTAAGACCGATCAACCCTACCAAGTTGGGGAAAGCCATCATCCCGTTCATCAGATCAGCTAATGTCCAGACGGTTTCTAGTTTAAGAAAAGTTCCTACGGCCACAAATATCACGAAGATGATTCGATAGATTTTCACTGCTTTCTCTGAAAAGAGGTATTCGATCGACTTTTCTCCGTAGTAGCACCAACCAAGGATGGTCGAGTAAGCGAAGAAGATCAACCCAAAAGTCACTATAAACTGTCCCCATCCCCCGGGCAGAGAACGGTCGAAGGCCAAAGCAGTAAGCTCAGCCCCTGTCCGCCCCGAGTCCCAAAGTCCGCTGATGATCAGCACGAGTCCAGTCATGGTACAGACGACGAGTGTATCGATAAAGGTCTGGGTCATCGAGACTAAAGCCTGTTTGACCGGGTTGGGCGTTCTTGCCGCAGCGGCTGCGATCGGGGCTGAACCCAACCCTGATTCGTTGGAGAATACTCCCCGAGTCACGCCTTCCCTCATGGTTTGCATCACTGTGGCTCCCAGGAAGCCGCCGGCCGCCGCGGTGGGAGAGAAGGCTTTTTGGAAGATGAGAGCGAAGATTTTTGGCACGATGGAAATCTTCATCAGGATTATAATCGATGCCCCGCAAAAATAGATGACAATCATGATCGGCACGAGATACTGCGTCACTCGGGCTATGCTCTTGATGCCGCCGAGAACGACCATCGCAGTAAGTATGGCTAAGACGATTCCTGTAATCCAGGCAGGGACACCGAAGGATGTGTTTACGGCATCGGCGACAGAATTGGACTGGACCATGTTTCCTATACCGAAGGCGGCGATGGAGGCGAAAATGGCAAACAGGACTCCGAGCCATTTCCATCCCAATCCCTTGGAAATATAGTACATCGGGCCACCGCTCATCGTCCCCAGCTCATCGACTTCTCTGTATTTGATGGCCAGAACAGCTTCTGAATACTTGGTGGCCATCCCGAACATTCCTGTCACCCACATCCAGAACAAAGCTCCAGGCCCTCCAGCAGCCACGGCCGTGGCTACACCGGCAATATTGCCCGTTCCCACCGTCGCCGCCAAGGCTGTCATCAAAGCTTGGAAATGAGAAATGTCACCAGTCTCCTGGTCATCTTCCTTTCTTTTGATGAAAGCAAGATACAGGGAATAGAAAAGACCTCTCGCTTGAAGGCCTCTAAGGAGGATCGTCAGCAAGATACCTGTTCCCACCAACAGAATAATCAACGGCAGTCCCCAGACAAAGTCCCGGGCCGCCTTTATGATTTCAGCGAATTGAGCTTCCATACAATCCCTGCGTCAAAAAATTTTTCCTCTCTTATCACATGTCGGAGACGTACCGACAGAAAGATAATTTTTCAGCCGATGAATGTAATGCCGTAGTCCTTGATTTTTTTGTCCAGTTTATCTTTTTCGATTTCAAGATCGGCAGCTGCCCTGTCCGTATCCCATTGATGCTTCATGAGTATCCGATGGATGTATTCTTTCTCGAAGTACTCAGTAGCCTGTTTTAGCGCCTTGTCCTGATTGCTCTCGGCATCATACTGGAATTCGCGGGGTTCGACGAGGAGAGTCAGATGAGAGGCTCTAATATCGTCCTCCTGCACCATGATCACGAATCTTTCGATGACGTTGATCAACTCGCTCACGTTGCCGGGCCATGAGTAGTTGAGGAAAGCCCGCATCGCTTCCCGATTCATGGTCTTCGGTTTTTTTCCGTACTCGTCCGAGAAATACCTCAAGAAGTGTTTGATGAGCATCGGGATGTCTTCTTGTCTTTCTCTGAGTGGAGGGATGACCATCGGGATGACGTTGAGCTTGAAGAAGAGTTCTTCACGAAATCGTCCTTTGGTGATGAGTTCTCTCAGGTTTTGGTTAGTGGCTGCGATAATCCGGGTGTCAATAAATATGGAGTCAGCTGTCCCGGCAGGTTCGAACTTTTGTTCCTCGATGGCCCTCACCAGCTTGGACTGTGTTTTCAGGCTCATATCGCCGATCTCATCCAGGAAGAGTGTTCCTCCGTCGGCCAGCAGAAGCTTTCCCTTCTTATCACTGTTGGCCGAAGGAGAACTTCCCTTGACGTAGCCGAAGAGCTCGTTCTCGATCAGATCGTCAGGAATGGCCCCAAGGTTGATCTGGATAAATCGTTTGTTTTTCCGGGGGCTCTGCTCATGAATCAAGCGGGCGATGAGTTCTTTTCCCGTCCCGTTTTCGCCGTAAAGTAGAATTCGGCCGTTTGTTGGAGCGGCCATTTTTATGTTGGCTTTTAGTTTTCGAACGGCTGGACTCTTCCCGACGAGAAAGTATTTTGTCTTGATTTTTTCTTTGAGCTGGATGTTTTCTTCCTCTAATCTTCGTTGTATGAGTGCGTTCTTAACGGTGAGGACGACCTTTTCCAAGGAAAGGGGTTTTTCCAGGAAATCATAGGCACCGAGCTTGGTGGCTTGGACAGCTGTTTCGACAGAGCCATGGCCGGTGATCATGACCACTTGGATGTTTCCCTCGGTTGATTTAATTTTTTTCAAGACGTCAATTCCCCCCATTCGAGGCAGCCAGATGTCCAGAAGGATGAGGTCGAAATTTTCATTCCTCAGGAGCTGGAGTCCTCTCTCTCCGGTCTCTGTCGCCTTGACGCTGAATCCCTCGTCTTCAAGGATACCAGTAAGGGAGGAGCGTATTCCAGCCTCATCGTCGATGATCAGGATTTTCTCGTTCATCATGATGGAATCTGGATAATAAATTTCGCTCCATGGGGATGATTATTCTCGACATCGATCGAGCCGCTGTGTTCGGTGATGACTTGATTGACAATGGCCAGGCCGAGACCTGTCCCTTTCTTTTTTGTCGAGAAATGAGGAAGGAAGAGTTTTCCTTTTTCTTTCTCAGGAATTCCGGGACCAGAATCGCAGACTTCGATCTTGATTCTTTGATTGGTCTTGTCGAAGGACGTTATGATCCAGATTTTGCCTTTCTTTTCCATGGCCTCGACAGCGTTATCGAGAAGGTTGATAAAAACTCGTTTCATCTGTTCCGGATCGATTTGAAGGGGAGAGGGCACTTCAGTTGAGAGGACGACGTCGAATTCGACCTTGGTGAAGACACTTCGGAAGAGGGCCACGGTTTGTTCCAAGATTTCGTGGAGGTCCGCCGATTGAAGATGTACCCTGGGCATCCGGGCAAAATTTGAGAATTCATCGACGAGTGATTTGATGGCGTTGGCCTCTTCGACGATAGTTTTGGCGCCCTCATTGATAACCTCATCATGTTTTTTTTCTCTTCTTCTCAGGTTTTTGATGATCCTTTCGGCAGACAGCTGGATGGGAGTGAGAGGATTTTTTATCTCGTGAGCCACCCGTTGAGCCACTTCTTTCCAAGCCGCAATCTTTTGAGCCTGGATACGCTGGGTGAGGTTATCGAGAACGACAATCATCCCGGAGAATTTGTTGTCGGGTTGTCTTAAGGGGGATAATGTGAGAGCGAGAGTTTCACTTTGATTATTCAGAGTAAGGTCGATTTCTTTCTCGCTGAGTTTGTATTTCTTCGCCAAGCCTCTGGATATGTAATCTACGATGTCCTTGTACGTGGCTTTTACCAGAACGTCCTTATAGCTTTTACCGATGATGTCGTGCTCGCGCAATCCCAACATCTGACGAGCCGAGGGATTGATTGTCGATATGACACCATCGGCATCCAGAGTGATGACTCCTGTAGAGATGTTATTCAGGACAGCCTCGATGTATTTTTTTCGGCTTTCTAGCTCTGAAGTTTTTTGGGCGATGTTGTGTTGGCTCTCATTCAGGTCGGAAATCATCTGGTTGAAGGAATCGATCAGGATTCCCAGTTCGTCGGAGGCGGGATCCTCGACTTTGACGTTCAGGTTTCCTCGCGAGACTTCCTTCGTGGCTTGAGCCAGTTTTTCAATCGGAACCGTGATGCTTTTAGCCA
>CAYGBF010000253.1:0-1648 GCA_964348035.1 uncultured Eubacteriales bacterium
GAACCGTTGTCGCCGATGATGATCTCGAAAGAAAGGCTTAACTTTGTGATGGATTTCAAAAGCGACAGGCAGTTAGCTTCCAGGATTACGGCCTCGTTGTAGACAGGGATCAAGAAGGAAGCGCCGGACATCACAGGAATTCCTTGAAGAGTCTTATTTTTCTGAGAAGATTTCCTTGTTTTAAGGAATGATACAGGTTCTGGGTCATGTGTCGAGGCCGGAAATAGAAACGAGACAGGGCGTGCTTTGTCCAGCGGTCGAGCTCTTCCACCGGAGTCTCCGGCAGATGCTCGGGGAAAAAATCCTCGCTGCGGTAGTGGGCATCAAAGATCGGGGTCGTGGGATAAGGGGACAGGGTGTGAAAGGAGGCATAGGTCGAATTCAAGGAGAGGGCCAGTTCTAACGTCTCCTCCCTGTCTTCTTGAGTTTCACCGGGGAATCCGAACATGTAAAAACAGGCTGTGGCCACACCCAGTTTATGAGCCCTGTTGATGATTATTTGGGCCCTTTCGACGTTAATGTCTTTCTTCATCTCATTTTGGGTGGCTGACTTTCCCGTTTCAACACCGAAGTGGATGAGCCGGCAGCCGGCCCGTGACATCCTGCCCAGGAGATTCTCGTCCACATCATCGAATCGAGTCTGACAGGCCCAAGTAAGCTTGAAGCCCTCCCTAAGAATTTCATGACACAGTTCTTCGGTCCTTTTCCTGTCAAAAGAGAATTCCATATCGATAAAATAGACACAGCGGAAATTATGTTTTTCAAGCACTAATTGGAGCTCTTGTATAACCCGCGATATGGGTTTAACTCTAACGCCCCTTCCGTACATAAGCTTCAAGCAGAAAGGACAGGCAAAAGGGCAGCCGCGGCTTGTTTCCAGCAGGGCCATTCTGCTGCCCAAAAGCTCATAATGATAGTGTTTGGGATCAAGTAGATGATAGGCAGGCAGCGGCAGGTCTTCCAAGTTTATGGGAGAGAAAGGGGGATTGTGATGGACATTTCCGTTTCTCGAAAAACTCACGCCGCTTACTTCTTCCCATCTGTTCTTCTGACAGAATTCCAGCACAGCAGACTCAGGCTCACCCCTTATGAGATAACCTGCTCCTGTCGAGGCCAGCAATTTCTCCGGGTAAACCGTACCGTGGACACCGCAGACGACAAGCTTCTTTTTGGGAAGCCGCTCGGTCAAAGAGAAAAACGGCTCCAAGTCCAGGTTGGGGCACTGCCAGCGATCCAACGGGCTGGATGTTAACAGGATAAGGTCTGAGCGGGAGCTTTGCTCCTCGAGAGCCTCCTCGGTCCATGTGTTCGCTCTCAAATCGATCAGGCTTACCCGATGTCCATCTTTTTCGAGGATCGAGGCGCAGTTCAGTAAAGACAGGGGTGGCCAAGGTCGGTTGAACCGCTGGTCATTTCCAACCAGGTTTCCCCACGATGGGTTGATTAACAAGACATTCATTTTTTGACCAGAGCCGAAAAGCGGCTCTCCGGGAATCTGGTCACGAGTTCCTCGAAGACGCGCCCAGCTTGGTGTTCTCGACCGAGGGAGCGGTGACACAGGCCTATATGGTAAAGCATTTCATCGATGCTCCGGCCTTCGGGGCATTTGGCCATGAATTCTTCCCATATATCGATCGCTTTCTGCCAC
>CAYGBF010000254.1:0-5469 GCA_964348035.1 uncultured Eubacteriales bacterium
GGACCGGGGATGAGCCTGCCCAACATGCTGGCCATCATCAGGGTTTTCGGGATCAAGAAAACGTATATCTATGTCATGATAATAATCATTTTGGGGACTATCGTGGGCTGGTCGAGTGCCAACCTGATCTTTTAACGGGAGGAGATTGAGAAGATGGAGATAAAAATTTTGGGGCCGGGATGCCCGCGCTGCAGCGAAGTCGAAAAAAGAGCTATCAATGCCTTGGCAGAACTGAATATCGGGGCTGATGTCCAGAAAATCAAGGATTTTAAAGAGATCGCGACCTATAAAATCATCGGAACCCCTGGGCTGTTCATCAACGGCAAAGTCAAGTGCTACGGAAGAATCCCCTCGCAAGATGAAATCAAGAGGTGGATCGAGGAAGAATCATCATGACCGCTTCGAAAAAGAGACACCAAGAAGTGCCGGCTGAAAAAATCAGTCTCTTTCCTAAATCTGTCTTTATCTGTATTTTTCTTTCCTTTCTGCTCTTATCAACCATTTTTGCCCAAGAAGAGAATAAAGAAAAAGAAAAGAAACACAAAACCCTGACAGAAGAAATCGTGGTCGAAGCCAAACGTCCTAAAGACACCCCCCTGGCTACGACCTCTTTGATAGCGAGAGAGAGAATCGAACTGACCTTCTCCAAAGAACTCTCCGAGGTCCTTCCCTTCTCGACTGGAACTCACATATCCACGGGAAGTAAAAACGAATTCAGGTTAAACATCAGAGGGCTCAGCAGCCAACGAATCGCTCTGCTTTACGACGGCATTCCTATCTATGAGCCATTCTTTAACTCCTTCGATCTGAAGACGATCACAGCCGAGGAAGTGGAGAGCATTAAAGTTATCAAAGGCGCTTCCTCTGTCCTGTACGGCCCTAATGCTATGGGAGGAGTGGTCAATATCATCACCCGAAGACCGAATTCTCCGTCTTTCTCGTTGCGCTCATCCTACGACAGCAACAGTACATCCTATGTATCGTCACACACGGCCTTGACTTGGAAAAAGATCTTTTTTACTGGCTTTGCTTCGTACGAAAAGTCGGATGGATATAAGTGGAAAAAGAACGGAGAGCGTGTTCTCCGGGCCAACAGCGATTATGAGAGGAAAAACTTCACGGGAAAAATCTACTTCTACCCTTATCAGAAGAGTGAAATCCTGTTGGAAGCGGCCTACTACTCCTCAGAATACGGGATTCCCTCTGCGACTGAGATTTTTCGTCCCCGTTTCTGGCGGTTTAAGGATTGGAATCGTGTCCAGCTGAACCTTGGTGGGACATTCCCCTTTTGGCGGGGGGGGACGCTCAAGGTCAGAAGCTATTATGTCCGGCACGACAACATCCTCGATGCTTTCCGGGACGAAGGAATGGAAGAGCTTCGGTGGGAATCCACCTTTAAGAACGATTCCTGGGGGGCCTTCGTCCTCGGCTCAATCCCTTTCCGCTCTCGAGATGAGTGGAAGTTCAGCCTCAATCTCCGGCAGGACAAAGCTCAGACTCAGGACGATATCGGGCAAGGATGGGATGTTTTCGAGCATCGGACGATTTCACTCGGAGCGGAAAATCATCTCAACCTGAATCAGGAATGGAAACTGATAGCCGGAGCAAGTTTAGACTATTTAAAAAAACAGACAGGAGAAAATAAGTCGTCTCTTAATCCAATTCTCGGTTTAAAATTTACTCCCCGAGAACATCTCGATTTTCATCTCAGCTTAGCTCAAAAGTCTCGCTTCCCTTCGATGAGGGCCCTGTACAGCACCACGACCGGAAATCCTGACCTTAGGGATGAAAGAGGAACAAACTATGAGCTGGGTTTCACTTATAACAAAAACATGGCTTTAAGCGGGGCTGTTTTTTATAACCGGATAAGAGATCTCATAAACGTCATTCTCCTGCCCGATGGGACCAAGTCGAACTTCAACATCGGAAGAGCGGATATCCTCGGTTTGGAGGTAGAGTTCCGGACAGCTCTCCGCTGGTCGAACTTAGCCGTCAACTACACCTATCTTAAAGGAGAGAATAAACAGGAGAACCGGCCCCTCGAGCTTCTCCCCAGCTCACAAATCAATTTTACCCTTGATCTAAGGCTCATGGATACTCTGAAGTTCAGCCTCTGGGGCCTTGGGGTTTCGGATTCTGAGGTAAAAGTGGGTGATGACATCATCGATATTCCGGGTTATATCGTTTTAAACGGCATCTTGACCAAAAGTTTTCCTCAGTTCAGCATCTTTCTGAAGGTGGAAAACCTGTTTGACAAATACCACTTCACAGAACCAGGCTTCCCGATGAAAGCCAGGACTATTGCTGCAGGCCTTAAATTAGGATTAGGGCAGAAGACTGATTGAAGCAGCAAAAATTCATGATCCAGCTCAAATTCCACACAGAGAATACAACTAAAACCTTATTAAAAAAAGTAATTCACTTGAACTCGTGTTATAATACCGGCGATTTATGGAAAGAATAATGATGCTTAAGCAGATGATTCAACTTTACTTTATCACCTTGGCCGTGTTTTTTGTCATTGACATGATCTGGTTGGGCGTGGTGGCCAAGGAATTTTACCGCCGTCACCTCGGATCACTCATGAGCCCCAGAGTGAACTGGTGGGCCGCCATCATCTTCTATCTCCTCTTCATCTTCGGCCTGCTGGTCTTAGTGATTCGTCCGGCCCTTATGGACGGAGTGCCGCTCAATGCTCTCTTGTACGGCGCGCTTTTTGGTTTGGTCAGCTATGCGACGTATGACCTTACCAATTTGGCCACCCTCAAGGACTGGCCGCTGATCGTGACGGTCATCGATCTCATCTGGGGCACGGTCCTGGGCGGCGTCGTGTCATTCTTCAGCACTCTCGTCGGTCGCGCAATCCTCAAACTGTAAAGGACAGATTCCTTTTATTTTTCTTCCGTCATTTTTTCGCCTAAATCTACGACATTACCCATCAGGAAAAGTTTTGACATTCTTTTCTCGGAGTGTTAAATACTCGTATGATTTCATCATGGAGAGAGAAGCCATGTCTCACACAAAACATCCCTTCTATAATTATGCTCTCTGTATCCTTCTTTTTTTTCTTGCCAGTCTTCCAATCTTAGGAGGACAAGGAAACCTTAAGAAAATTACCTATGACCAGGCATACATGGAAGGCAAACCTCGGCTGTTCAAGCCCCTGGCTTCTATCCGTGGATGGCTAGATGATGCTCATTATCTCCTCGTGGAGAGGGAGAAAAAAACACAATCCCAAAAGCTGTTCAAAGTCCAGGCGGAAACAGGGGCCAAAACTCTCTTTTTAGACTATGACCAAATCCAAAAGGCTCTGCCAAAGGGAATCAGAGCCTTTCAGCATGTCGGAGTCACCGAAGATTACAGCGGTTTCCTTTACTCATACAAGAAAGACCTCTACTTCTATTCGAAGACGAACAACTCTTTTAAACGCATGACCGCCACTCCGAGTGTGGAACGGAATCCTCGCTTCTCACCTGACGGAAAACTCATCGCTTTTACTCGTGATCACAACCTCTACTCTCTGGATATCGAAAGCGGATTGGAGGTTCAACTCACGAATGACGGATCAGACACCATCTACAACGGCTGGGCCTCCTGGGTGTATTACGAGGAAATCTTGGGACGGAGATCCCGGTATGCGGCTTTCTGGTGGTCTCCAGACAGCCGTAAGATCGCTTTCCTGCGCTTCGATGACAGCCCAGTGCCAACCTTCCCACTGTTCAGGGCTGGAGGAGCCCACGGTGAGCTCGAAATCAAAAGGTATCCCAAAGCGGGTGACTCCAATCCCTACGTTAAACTGGGTATCGTTCCTGCCGCCGGCGGAAAGATTATCTGGGCCGATATCGAAGAAAAGGCGGACCATTACGTGGCCTGGCCATTCTGGTTCAGGGATAGCCGACGGCTGACCTTTCAGTGGATGAACCGGGATCAGAATAACATAAAAATCTACTCGGTCAACCTGGAATCAGGGGGAAAAAAAGAACTCTATGATGAAAGTCAACCGGCCTGGGTGGAATTTTTCGAAGACCTGCACTTCTTCGAAGACGGGAGCGGGTTCCTGCTTCGAAGCGACCTCGACGGTTGGAGACATCTGTATGTCTTTGATCTGGAAGGCAAGTTGAAAAAACGGCTGACAAAAGGGGAATGGACAATCACAAACATTTCTCTTGTGGATGAACAAAACAAAAGGATTTTTTTTCACGCCAAGAAAGGCGAAACCACCCAGGCTCATCTTTACCGCATAAACCTGGATGGCAGCGGGTTGACCCGCATCACCCAGCAAGCAGGTTTCCACCGCGGAAACGTCTCTCCACGAGGAACTTATATCATCGATTCCTACTCGAGCGTCGATTCTCCCTCTCGACAAAACCTCCTTCGTACAGATGGCACACTTATCAGGAATATCTCAGACAGCCGCACGGATATGATGGAAGAATACACTCTCGGAAAAAAGGAGTTGTTCACGGTCGAGACCGAAGACGGCCAAACTCTCCCCGCCACCTGGATTCTTCCTCCTGACTTTGACGAAAACAAAACCTATCCTGTTCTTTTTTCAATCTACGGCGGACCAGGCTCGAGTCGGGTTTCTAACTCCTACCCCCGTCTCTCCCAGCTCTATCTGGCCCAAGAAGGGATCATCATCTTCAGCATCGATCACCGGGGCTCGGGTCATTTCGGAAAAAAAGGGATGGCTTTGATGCACCGCAATCTCGGAAAATGGGAAATGCATGATCTCGTCCAAGGCGTCAAGTGGCTCCACACAAAGCCTTTCGTGGACAAGACAAGAATCGGGATTACGGGCGGAAGTTACGGAGGTTACACAACCTGTATGGCCCTCACCTACGGCGCTGATTATTTCACCCATGGATTAGCCAGCGCTTCTGTGACAGACTGGCGGCTGTATGATACTGTCTATACCGAACGCTACATGGACAGACCTGTCGATAATCCGGGGGGATACACATTCGGAGCGGTCATGACCCACGCCCAAAAGCTTAAGGGGAGACTGCTCATGACTCACGGCAGCATGGATGACAATGTCCACATGCAGAACACGATTCAGCTCATCAGCAAGCTGATGGATCTCGACAAAACGACGTTTGAATTCATGGTCTACCCCAACCAAAGACACGGTTACCGCGGAAAAAAGAGGGCCCATTCTAGCCGCCAGAGTGTCGACTTCTGGTTTAAACATCTATTGAAGCGATGAAAAGAATGAAACTATTGCCTAAATTATTAGCCGTTCCTGTTCTTTGTTCTCTGGCCATTTTCGCCTGGGCATGGGAGAATCCTCGCGTCTTGATCAAGACCGAACTGGGAACAATTAAAGTCGAAATATACGTCGATGATGCGCCCATCACGGCAGCCAACTTTCTCAAGTACGTCGACAACAACTTGTTCGATGGGGCCTCCTTCTACAGAGTGGTTACCATGGACAACCAACCTAATAACGACATCAAGATCGAAGTC
>CAYGBF010000255.1:0-7445 GCA_964348035.1 uncultured Eubacteriales bacterium
CTCCTCGAATAATCCGGACTTATTGTCTACTTCAAAAGCGTCAGGAACACACCGGCCGCAATAGCCGATCCGATAACACCGGCCACATTCGGTCCCATTGCCGGCATCAGGGGGTTGACCTTTCCCTCGGTCTGTTCAGAGACGAAATTCTGGACGACGCGGGCCGCCATCGGGACGGCTGAAACACCAGCAGCTCCGATGCAGGGATTGACCTTTTTTTCTCGAGGCAGGAAAAGATTCAGGATCTTGGCGAAAACGATTCCTCCTGCCGTACTGAAAGAAAACGCGACCGCTCCCAGCAGGAGGATGTAAAGGGTTCTGACATTCAGGAAATGGGCGGCATCCATCGTCGCTCCCACAGCTATTCCGAGAAAGATCGTGACGATATCGATTAATGCCCCTCCGGCTGTCTTACGCAGCCGCTCGGTGACCCCACACTCTCTGAGCAGGTTACCGAACATCAGCATCCCGATAAGAGGGGCACAGGTGGGAATGGCCAGGGAGGCGATGATTCCGGTCACCACCGGGAAGAGAATCACTGCAGTTTTGGAGACAGGGATGGCTTGGGGCATGTCAACGGCCCGTTCTTTTTTCGTCGTTAGAACCCGTAAGATTGGAGGCTGGATGATTGGAACCAGAGACATGTAGCTGTAGGCTGCGATAGCTATTGGTCCTAAGAGATGGGGCGCCAGCTGACTGGATAAAAAGATGGATGTCGGTCCATCCGCTCCGCCGATGATACCAATCGAGGCGGCCTCTTTAAAGTTGAAGTTGAGAAGATAGGCAGCGCCCAAGGCGGCGGTGAAGATTCCCAGTTGGGCTGCGGCTCCGAGCAGGAATGTCAGCGGTCTCCCCAGGAGGGGACGAAAGTCTGTTAGAACTCCTACTCCTAAGAATATAAGGGGAGGGAGCAGTTCGGTCTTTATCCCCTGGTTATAGATCAAGGCGATGATGCCTTCTCCGTAGGAGCCCATTTCGGCCAAAGGAAGGTTGGCCAGGATGGCGCCAAATCCTATCGGGATCAAAAGCAGAGGTTCGTACTTCTTGGCGATGGCCAGGTAGATCAAGATTCCGCCCACAACAAACATCACCCAGTTTCCCCAGCTGAGGTTGGCGAAACCTGATTGTTCCAGGAGTTTGAGTGCTGTCTCCATCAGAGAAACCTTCAGCTTATGGTGAGAATCGGCTTGGTGGAGTCGACTTCATCACCGAGCTCGACATGGATGGCTGAGACCATCCCTTCACAGGGAGCCACGATATCGTGCTGGGCTTTCATGGCCTCCACTTTAGCCACCACCTGTCCCTTTTTGACTTTATCCCCCACCTTGACCAAAATCTCACTGACCTCCACCGATCCAGCAAAGGTTGAATGGACCGAGGTTCCGCTCGGGGCGGGGGTTGAGAGCTCAGGAGCCGGTGCAGAGGGAACAGGAGCGGCTTCGGCCGAGGTTATTGGTTCAACAGTGACCGTGAAGACACGAGAGACACCCCCCTCATCCACTGTACATCGGGTGACCACCTTGCCCGCAATGGCCGGAGCGGCTGGAGCTGTTGGCGCCGCCTTCTCCTTTTCTGGCTCTTCTTTTTTCTTCAGTGGGATATCAATCTTCGGTTTACCCATCAGGAGGCGGATACCCTCGTTCAGCTCCATCTTCTTTCCCGGGACCATGGCTGCGACTACGAGAAAGGTGTTCTTATCCGTTACCGGGAGATTCCTTTCCTCTAAGGCTTTTTTGGCCGGCTCGATGTTCTTCGGGGCAGCTTCCAGAGGATCGCCCTCGAAGACCGGTAATTCGAGCTGCTCCGAGGCTGCCTTGACCACCTCGGGATCAGGAGGGAGAGGAGTTTTCCCGAAATAGCCGAGGATGGCTCTTCCAAATCCTGGGTCGATCTTTTCCCACCGGCCGTAGAGCACGTTATTGAAGGCCTGCAGCCAGTACTGCTGACTGCCGGGAGTGACGCTCGTCCACGCTCCGCCGGCTTCGACGACGACCGGAAATTCAGCCAGGATATCGCCGTATTTGTCGAGGATGCCCGCTTTGACCATCATGTGGACGTTGGGACCGATGGCTCCACCCGGCATCGGGAATCCCAGCACCCGAGGATCAGGGCTGGTTGTGGTCGGGTTGAAGGCATACTCCTTCATCAATTCGTTCAGCATATTCTCGATCTTAATCATTTTATCCGGGTCGATATCCAAGGTATACCCCGTGCCTTTAAGGGCATGGGCCATCGAGCGAACATCAGGCTGGACAGTGCCGCTGGCCATCGGCCGGACCGAGAGATCGATACCGTCAACCCCACCAGCGATGCCGGCCATGTAGCAGGCCACAGCCGTGCTGGCCGTATCATGGGTGTGCATCCAGAGGGGCATCTCGGAAGGCATGATTTTCTTGAGACCAACAGCCGTGTCGTAGATGGTTTTAGGATCGGTTGTCCCGCTGGCATCCTTGAGACAGATGCTGTCGATGTGCAGGTCACTCTTCAGCAAACGCTTTCCGATATCGATGTAGAAATCTGCGGTGTGGACCTTATCTGAAGGAAACGGCAAGCCCATCAGGGCGATACAAACCTGATGATGCATCCCGGCTTTGACTATGGGACGGCCTGTGTTGACCAGGTTCCGGACATCGTTCATGTAATCGAAGTTTCTATCCCAGGTGGTTCCGTTCTCTTTCATCAACCGAGCCTGGAGCTCCAAGGCTTGAATAGATTGGGTCGTCAGGGTCACACCGGAGACAGAACGGGTAAGGATTTGGAGATCAACGTCAGGACCTACGGTTTGACGAATGTTTATCATATCATCGAAAGGGTCCTCACCCAGATAAAAGTAAGGCGCTTGGTAGCGAGCGCCGCCGCCGAATTCGAAATGGTGGATTCCTGCCTCGGCAGAGGCTTTCATCGCCGGGAGTATATCCTGAAGACGCACTTTGCCGCCGAAGGAACTCTGGAGTCCGTCCCGAAAAGGCATGAACATGACCCGTATAGTCTTGGGCTTGGATGTAAATATCATTATTCCTCCTCCACCTTGGTGACTTTGGTTCCGGGCATGATGGTCTGAACAGCCGTGGTAACGGCCGCAATCATGGCCGCATCTAGCTTGGCTTTTTTTTCGGGAAAAATGAGGATGATGATCCGCATGGAAAAGGCTAAGAGAGCAAGGATGATAAAAACCATCAGAAAAGCGACAGCACAGATGAAGAATAATTCAGTCGATGACATCGGAAATCTCCCTCATGGAATTCAAATGGCCATAATTCTTCCTGACGATAATGGATGTAGTATAAATGGGAGGGGGAGGGCTGTCAAGATAGGTTTAGTCCTCGAGTATGAGCCTTCCCTTGGTCACAGGTTTTTCAGTGTTTTCTAGATGAAGCTCTAGATTTTCTCCTATCCGACTGACCCGACCGGTTGCGACTTCCTTCTCTTTTCCTTCCGGTTCATCGGAAAGAACCTTGACTTTTCGTCCGATCACCAGGGAATACTCCCTGTAGGTATCGAGAAGGCGCGAATATTGGCCAGCAAGGAGCTGATCGTAATTCTGATCGAGATGAAGGAGGAGGGACCGGAGAACACTCTTTTGAGTCATTTCATTTGGATCTGGAACGAAGCTTCGAAGAGACGCGACTCTGGGGACGAAGGCATCTCGTTGGACTCGGGGTGTCTTCTCGACATTTAAGCCGATACCGAGAACAGCCGCTGTGACTGACTCTCCCAGACTCGAGGTGTGGACGATAAAGCCTGCTACCTTGGCTTCGTCGACGAGGACATCATTAATCCACTTGATGCTGGATCGTCCTCCCAGGCCCTTCAGGGTTTCTATGGATTCTACGAGGGAGACGGCAGCCAGGATGGGGAATCCGACGTGGAAATGTTGGATTTTTTGGTCAGGAGCGAAAGAAAGGGTCAGATGGAGGTTCCCTTCGACGGCAGCCCAGGGGCGTCCTTTCTGCCCATGGAAATCTTCCCCCGTCCCGGCCAAACACAGAGTCCTATCGGGTATAGCGAGGCTCTTTTGGCTCATCTTGACCAAAAGATCAAACTGAGATACAGAAGCGCGATGGATGATGCAGGCCTGTGTCCAACGTCCCACGATTTCTTGGCTGGCCACATAATGAGGACCGTTTGGGTTTAGTCCTTGGATGAACGGCAGGAGATTAGGTCCGATTCCTGAGATGTCCCGGCCACGCCAATCGAGGCGGTCGGTCAGGACGTTTTCCGCGTATTCGGGTTGATCAGTGTAAACAATCATCTCCTTACAAATAACATTTTTAACCGATCAATGTAAACGGTCGAAGCCCATCCGCATCATCTGTATCTGCCGATAAGAGTTGGTTGGATGCTCTCAAGGTCTCTTTTCGTGGGTTATTTTCTCCGAAAGCGGTCGGAGAGGAAAAAATATGTTGCTTTTTTTCCCTGAGTTTATATTTTAGGAGGTGACATGTTCGGGAAAGGAGAAGGCCAGTGACAGCAAGACTCATCAAAGGAAGAGAAATCAGGGAGGAGATCTTAGCCGAGATTAAGACCGAGGTAGACAGCATAAAAGACAAACATGGTGTGGTCCCTGGCCTGGTGACGATTCTTGTCGGTGAGGATCCGGCCTCGGTTTCCTACGTCACCGGGAAGATCAAGACAGCCATCAGCCTCGGTTTTAAGGAAGTCCAGGAAAACAGGCCGGATAGTATCACCGAAGAAGAGCTTCTAGCCCTAGTGGATAAGTATAATAAAGACGATGCGATCCACGGAATTCTTGTCCAGCTTCCTCTCCCGAAGCATATCGACGAGAAAAAGGTGATTAACGCTATCGACCCGGATAAGGACGTGGATGGCTTTCATCCGGTGAACGTGGGACGGCTGGTGATCGGGGGATCTGAAGTGAAGTTTCCCCCTTGTACCCCGGCAGGAATCCAAGAGATGATTCTCAGGGCGGGTGTGAAGACCGAGGGCGCAGAGGTTGTTGTCGTCGGCCGCTCGAACATCGTCGGCAAACCGATCGCCATCATGCTGTTCCAGAAGGCAGCCGGGGCCAACGCCACCGTGACCGTGGTTCATACCCGAACCAAGGACCTGGCTTTCCATTGTCAACGGGCGGATATTCTGATCGTTGCCGCCGGTGTTCCCGGACTGGTCAAACCGGAATGGATTAAGCCCGGGGCCTGTGTCATCGATGTCGGCGTGAACAGGGTCGGATGGAAAACCAGCAAAAAAACAGGAAAGAGAATAGCTGTCCTCAAAGGGGATGTGGATTTCGAGGCGGCCAAGGAGATTGCCGGATGGATCACTCCGGTACCAGGGGGAGTCGGTCCGATGACCATCACCATGCTGATGACAAATACCCTGAATTCCCTCAAATACAAACTTGGGATTGATTGATATATCGGGGGGCCGTCCCTGGACTTCTCCAGGGCGGGCCCAGGCTACTCCGTTCGTATAATCATCAATGTCAGTTCGTCGTGGCTCAGCGCTTCTCGGGATGTTTCTTTTAGCGTCGTGTCAAGATCGTTTGGGCCAGCGCCAAATATCTTTTTTACACCACAGGCCCGAACAATCCGCTCGATGTCTAGAGCTGGCGCATCCTGTCCCAAGGCGTCTCTTGCTACTCCGGGATTTGCCTGATGTCCCGAGGTGGCCGTGGCTTTGTTATCCAGAACAACCATCAGGATATTGCTGCGGTTATGGACCGCATTACATACGGCAGGAAGTGTCGAATGGAAAAACGAAGAATCACCCAACAGGGCCACCGCCCGTTCCTTAACGCCAGCTTTGTTCAACCCATCGGCTATCCCGACTGCAGAGCCGAGAGCATACTTCGCGTCCAGCCGATCTGCGACCGTAACCAGGCAGCCTGGGTCTCCGACAAGGACTGGTCTTTGCCCTAAACTTTCTGCCGCCTCGTCCAGCTTGTCCAGGATCTTATCATATTGACAATCTGCACAGTAATCCTTCTTTTTCGGCCTTTCTTCGGCTTCTTTTTCTTCCAGGTATTGCCGTCTGGGGATGAAATCCGGGATGAATTCAAGGAGGGCCTGCTGAATCTGCCAGCGAAAGAGTTCTCCTTCTGGGCTTAGATGATGACTCTGTTTTCCGTATACCTTGGTCAGGCAGCCAGTATCATGGGCAATGGCCTTAATCTGAGTTTCCAAATAAGGCTCACTCTCTTCGATGATGAGGACTTCCTGACAATCCTTGAGGAACTCGGCAATAATTTTTCTGGGGGGAGGATAGATAACACCCAACTTGAACAGGCGAAATTCTCCTGTGGGTTCGACACCAACAACATCGAGAAGCTTTGAGTGAGCAAAACCGGCGCCGATGACGCCCTTTTGACCTTTTCCCTCAGTCATGTTAAACGGGGTGCTGTTTGTCCAATCGTCCATACCGTCGATTCTCTCATGTAAAGCCCTGTGTTTTTCCACCGCATTCTTGGGTACTGGAACAAACCTCCATGGTTCTCTAACAAGGCCGAGTTTGAATTCATGGAAGGGCTCATCAGAGGTTTGGACCTCTCCCACCTGCTGGGTGAAGCTTCGCGTCACTCGAATGATCACCGCCGTGCTGAATTTTTCTGAGATATGAAAAGCCTCCTGCACCATGGCATAACCCTCGGCGGGACTCGCCGGCTCCATCATCGGTATTTCCAAGAAGGATGCTAAAGGTCGTGAATCCTGGTCATTTTGAGATCCATATCCCCCAGGATCGTCACCGAGGAGGATCACCAGTCCACCGTTCAGCGGAGTCAGATTAAGAACCATGAGCGGGTCTATCATGACGTTCATTCCCACACTTTTTGTGCACACGAGCACCCGGCACCCAGCTATGGAGGCACCAATACCCATTTCCACGGCCACTTTCTCGTTGGCCGACCATTCCACATAGAATTTTTGCTTTTTTGCCAGCTCAATCAGAGTCTCGACTGTCCCTGAACTTGGTGATCCTGGGTAGCTTGTCACCAGTTTGATTCCGCTGTCCAAGGCCCCATAAGCCAGGGCCTGGTCTCCGTTCAGTCTTTTTAGTGTCATGGGTTTCCCCCGATTTAAAATTCAGATCTGAGTATTAATTTATAACTTTATTGATAGAGTTGTTCAAGTGAGTCTGATGATATCTTCAAGTTTAATAGAATATAACGGCTAATCCCTTCCTTTTGGGAACTGATTGGATATTCCTCCATGTTGACTCTGTTTCCTTGAATTTGATATTCTTTCGTCAGTAATTAAAAGAGTAAGCCGTGATGGTTAAATGTCCTGAATGTGATACTGATAATCCATCCGATTCCAAATACTGCAAAGAGTGTGCGACTTCACTTCCTCCCTCTGAGGAAGTCGCTGTCACCAAAACCTTTGAAACATCCGCAAAAACCCTTACCAAGGGGAAGGCACTAGCCCAGAGATATGAAATCATCGAAGAACTCGGAACCGGGGGTATGGGAGAAGTCTACAGAGTTAGGG
>CAYGBF010000256.1:0-3968 GCA_964348035.1 uncultured Eubacteriales bacterium
TCTCTGGACCGCTCCAACCTCAGTTCTACCTGGCTAGGGTATATGTCTTTGACTTCGGCTCCTTCGGGAATACTGATCATATTTTTATTCAGCGGATATTCAGTCTGGTCCAACCGAGCTTTTTCTAAGTTTAAGACGACATGAACTGTGGCTGAATTTATCTGGTTGAGGAGCCTTCGGGGGGCTTTGATCACAACATCCACGAGCGAGAGGGGCTTTTCCACCAATTCCATTTCGGGAGGAATATTGTGCAGTTCTAACGGGACGGTGAGCCTTTTATCGGAGAAGACCTTGACTTCCAACATGAGAGTCAGCCATAAGATAATGGCCAGGAGAAGAGAGAAGAGTTTGAGTCCCCAATTCCTGAAAAATACTCTAACAAAAAATCTTCTCATGGCTATTCCAGATAACCGTGCAGACGGTCCTTGAGTTTTTCTCTATCCAGGTCCTTTTCTAGGTTGCCCTTAATCGCCAAGGAGATGGTTCCGGTCTCTTCGGAAACGACGATGACGGCTGCGTCCGTTTCTTGTGACAGGCCGAGGGCAGCGAGATGACGGGTCCTTGTCAAATAGTTTGTTCCCAGACTGTGGGTGGCGGGGAGCGGAAGAAGGCTGCCAGCCGCTAAGATTTTATTGCCCCGAATGATCACGGCTCCATCATGAAGGGGAGAGTGAGGAAAGAAGATACTGGCCAAGAGGTCCTTCGAAATCACGGCTTCAATTTTTGTGCCTCGGTCCGCGTAACTTTTTAAGGAAATTTCTTTTTCGATCGCCACCAAGGCTCCGATCTTCTTCGAGGCCATGTAATCTATGGCCAGGATGACGTCCTCCTGTTTTTCTTTGAAAGATTTTGAGGAAAAAGAGCGGCCTAGAGGACGAGAACCGAGCGATGTCAAAAATCGTCTTATCTCTCCCTGGAATAGGACGATGATGGCGATAATCAGGTAGGTGGTGAAAATTTTAATCAACCAATGGGATACGGTCAGATTCCCCCAGCGGGTGATCAAGTACAGGATTCCCACGATCCCTAACCCAAGGGCCATCTGATAGGCTTTGGTGTCTTTGATTAACCGGAAAAACGAGTAAAGAATGACCGTAACGAGGAGGATATCGATGAGATCTCCGATCGTGAAACGAGTCAGGGCGTTGATGATATCAGCAAACATACCGATTCTTCCTCTTTTCGCTCTCCTCGAATTCGGGATCGCTCGGTGCGGTTTCTAGGATCGCTTCGGCTACACGAACAGCTCTTTTGATCTTGCGCACATCATGGACTCTCAGGATGTGTGCGCCCCGGATGATGCTCAGGACGGCCGAGGCGATCGTTCCTTCCAGCCTCTCTTCTGGCGGGAGATTCAAGATTTTTCCCAGGAATGATTTTCGAGAAATTCCTACCAGGACAGGTCTTCCTAGATCTCCAAAAACATTGAGGTTGTTGATCAGGGCGAGGTTGTCTTCCAGCCGTTTTCCAAACCCGATTCCTGGGTCGATGATGATCTTTTCTGTTTGAATCCCGTGTGAATGAGCCTCCTCGATCCTGTCCCTGAGAAAAGTTTTCACTTCCTGAAGGACGTCGTCGTAACCGGGATTGATCTGCATAGTCTTGGGGATTCCTTTCATGTGCATCAGGATAACAGGAACATCCTCCCGGGCAACGAGACTCATCATCTCCGGATTAAAACGGAGGGCGCTGATATCGTTGATGATATCTGCTCCTGTTCCGATGGCGGCTTCAGCCACCTCAGCCTTTGTGGTATCCACAGAGATCAGCACCTCGGTCCTTTTCTTCAGCTCGGAAATAACAGGAATCACCCGCCTCATCTCCTCATTTTTTTGGACGGGATTAGAGCCCGGACGGGAACTCTCACCACCGATATCGATGATATCTGCCCCTTCAGCAGCCAGCTCTAAACCGCGCTCGACGGCTTTGTCTTTGTCGAAATAGATACCCCCGTCCGAGAAGGAATCAGGTGTGACGTTGATGACCCCCATCAACCATGTTCTCTGACCTAAAAGATATTTTTTATCGTTTATCAGGAGGGTTGACTCTTTTCTCACCTTTACACTTTTGCGAGTTTTGGTTCTTTTATGGGTTGAACTCTTTTGGCTTCCTTTTTCTTGTCCTTTTCTTTTAGTTTGGCTTTTGGCTGAATCTTTTTACCTTTGACGATGGCTTCTATTTCATCCGAGTCTAAGACCTCTTTTTCAAGGAGGAGCTCGGCCAGTTTTTTCAGCTTATCCTTATTTTTCTCTAGAATTTCCTTGGCTTTATCGAAGTTTCTGTTGATTATTTTTTTCACTTCTTCATCGATCAACTCGGAAGTCTTTTCGCTGAAGTTTTTGTGCATGGCTAGGTCTTTGCCGAGGAAGACAAGATCGTCTCTCTCACCAAAAGTCAAAGGACCCAACTCTGACATGCCCCATTGGCAGACCATTTTCCGGGCGATCTCTGTGGCCTTCTCGAAGTCGTTAGCCGCTCCGGTTGTGGTCTTCTTGAGGAAGAGATTTTCAGCCACTCTTCCAGCCAGAAGAACGGAAAGCTGGGCTTCAAGATAGACCTTGGAGTATGTGTAGCGATCATCCAGAGGCAGCTGTTGGGTTAGTCCCAGCGCTAATCCTCTGGGGATGATCGTGACTTTGTGGATGGGATCTGCTTCGGGAATGAGAGCCGCGACCAAAGCATGCCCAGCTTCATGATGGGCTGTGCTTCGTTTTTCCTCGTCACTTATGATCATGCTCTTTCTTTCCACACCCATAAGCACCTTGTCCTTAGAGTTTTCAAAATCCTGCATCGGGACCTTATCCAGGCCCCTGCGGGCAGCAAGGAGGGCCGCCTCGTTGACAAGGTTTGCCAGGTCTGCGCCTGAAAATCCTGGCGTGGAACGAGCGATGACTTTCAGATCGACGTCCTTGGCCAGCGGGATTTTTCGGATATGGACTTTGAGGATGTCCTCGCGGCCCTTGACATCGGGCATGTTAACCACGATCCGGCGGTCGAAGCGTCCCGGCCGGAGGAGAGCTCCGTCGAGGATATCCGGCCTGTTTGTAGCAGCGATGAGGATGATGCCTTCGTTCGAGTCGAATCCATCCATCTCAACGAGAAGCTGGTTCAAAGTCTGCTCACGCTCGTCATGACCTCCGCCCAGTCCAGCGCCGCGGCTTCTTCCGACGGCATCGATCTCATCGATGAAAATCAGACAAGGGGCATGTTTTTTCCCTTGGTCAAACAGGTCTCTCACTCTGGAAGCACCGACTCCCACGAACATTTCCACGAAATCGGAACCGCTGATGGAAAAGAAGGGGACATCGGCCTCACCAGCCACGGCTCGGGCCAGGAGGGTTTTACCCGTTCCCGGCGCACCCACGAGGAGGACGCCCTTTGGAATCCGGCCTCCTAATTTCTGGAATCTCTGTGGGTCTTTCAAAAACCCGATAATCTCCTGGAGTTCTTCCTTGGCCTCTTCTACGCCGGCCACGTCCTTGAAGGTTACTTTTTTCTGCAGCGCTGAGAAAAGTTTCGCCCGGCTCTTACCGAAGGAAAGGGCTTTATTTCCTCCAGCCTGCATCTGGCGCATAAAGAAAATCCAGAAGAGGATGAGGATAAGGATCGGAAACCAGGTGAAGAGATAGGAAAACCAGGGGCTCCTCGAGGTGTCTTTGACTTTGATGTTCACGTTGTTTTCGCGGAGAATCTTCACCAGATCATCGAATTGGTCAGGAACGACTGTCTTAAACGGCGTTCCGTCCGTGTATTTTCCTTTGACTTGATTGCCGGCGATCTCGGTTTCCTGGACATTGCCGCTTTCGACCTCTGACATGAATAGGCTAAAATCGATCTCTTTCTTAACGGCTCCAGGAGTCTGGAGGAGGCTCCAGAGGATAATGATGACCACTCCAGCAGCGATCCAGAAGAGGATGTTTTTGTATGATTTATTGGGTTTTTTTACTCTTGGCATTGATCAGTCCTTC
>CAYGBF010000257.1:0-2375 GCA_964348035.1 uncultured Eubacteriales bacterium
GGCGATGTACATGGCCCAGAGGATGGCAGCTGTCGGGTTGATCGTCATCGAGGTTGAAATTTTATCAAGAGGAATCCCGTCGAACAGGGTCTCCATATCGGCTAAGGTGTCTATGGCTACTCCACATTTTCCGATCTCACCCTGCGATAAAGGATGATCAGAATCCACGCCCATCAAGGTGGGGAGCTGGAAGGCAACACTCAGCCCTGTTTGTCCATGGGAGAGGAGGTATTTGTATCTTTTATTCGTGTCCTCGGCTGTCCCGAACCCAGAAAATTGCCGGATTGTCCAGGGCCGACCTCGATACATAGTCGGATGGATTCCACGCGTGTAGGGGTATTCACCAGGGAAATTAAGATCTCTCAAGTAATCAAAATCGTCCAAATCTGCTGGCGAGTACAGTTCTTGTATCTTTCGACCGGAGATGGTGGTGAAATCAGTCCGCTTGTTCTCGCTGTTTTCCGACGCTTCGTCAAATTTATCCTTCTTCCAACGGACTTGTTCTTTTTTTACTCTGTCTAGTTTAGGATTGTTTTTTTTCAACGGTATTCTTTCTTGGAATGGATCGTTTCAAGCGAGTCGTACAGATGACTTCGAACCCAGGTGTTATTCCTCCTCGGTGACCTTGAACACAAGGTCGTTATCTCGGACGGCACTCTCAACTTTCAGCCCCACTGGCTCACCTGGAAGAGCGGCTTCGACGGGTTTATGTTCGACCTGCATGGATTCGATTTTCTGGTAAAAATCTGTGGTGTGCCCTTTGATGTGGATCGTGTCGCCCAACCGGAGTTCTCCCTTGGACAATTCTAGGACACCGACGTTTATCTTTGAAAAATAATGTGTAATTCTGCCGATTTCTTCCTCCATGACAGCCTCCTTTGTTATTTCTGATAGAAAATTAACAGAATTGTCATAAATAGGCAAGTCGTTTTAAGCACAAAGGACTGAGCCGCCGTTGACATTCAAGACTTCTCCCGTGATGTGTCGAGCAAGATCGGAGGCCAAAAAGAGAATCGGGCCGGCGATATCCTCGGGAGGAGGGATTCTTCCGAGCGGGATGCCGCGCTGTACTTCTTTCCGGAATTCAGGATCGATGAAGACTCCTGCGCACATCTCGGTGTCTACCCAGCCAGGTGCCACACAGTTGACGCGGATGTTCTCCGGAGCCAGTTCCACGGCTAAGGATTTGGTGAAAGAGATGATCGCCCCTTTGCTCGAGGCATAATGGGAATGACATGCTTCTCCTCGAATTCCTGCTGTCGAAGAGACGTTGATAATCCAACCCCTCTTCTGCTCTTTCATGTGGGGAACGATGAGATGCGTCGTGCGGAAGACTCCGTCGAGGTTAAGCCTCATGGTTTCTGTCCAAATCGTTTCGTCCATCTTCCCGATCTCTCCATGAGTCCAGATTCCGGCGTTGTTCACCAAAATATCCAGGTCTGGCCAATAACCGATGATGTCTTCTACCATCCGGTCGATGTCATTTTTTTGGGAGAGGTCTGCTCGAACGATGAAACACTTTCGACCCGCTTTTTCCACTTTTCCCCTCACCTCTTCAGCGGCGTCTTCCCGGGTGTGAAAACTCAAGGCCACATCAGCCCCAGCCTTGGCAAAAAGGATGGCGGTGGCCCGGCCAATTCCTCGAGATCCGCCGGTGATAAGCGCTTTTTTTCCCTCTAGGGTTATCATCGTACCTCCTCTTAAATGGATGGATAACGAGTCTCCGATAATCCTGTCGGACCGATGAGGACTTATCTCTTCAGAGTCGACAGAGAAACGATGCCGATTCCCTTCAGACGTAATCAAGCGGCAGATCGGCCATCTTATCAAACCGGAGATACCGGTAGATTTCTTTTTCGCGAGGTCGAATTTTCGTCTCGAAGGCCGAGAAGTATTCATCGGGTTTGGGCAATTTTCCGAAAAGAGCGGAGATGGCTGCCAGCTCAGCCGAACCCAGGTAAACGCGTGTATTATCTCCCATGCGGTTATCGAAATTGCGCGTGGATGTGGAAAGGATCGTTGTTCTGGGTCTAACCCGACCCTGGTTTCCCATACACAAAGAACATCCAGGAATTTCGGTCCTGGCTCCGACACGCGCGTATTTGGAATAATATCCTTCTCTCAGGAGTTGGGCCCTGTCCATCTTGGTCGGCGGGGTCAGCCAGATACGTGTCTGAAGGTAGCCTTCCCCGTCGAAGATTTTTCCGGCGGCTCGGAAATGGCCGATGTTGGTCATGCAAGAACCTATAAATATCTCATCAATTTTATCTCCGGCTACTTCTGAGAGAAGCTTGACATCATCCGGGTCGTTGGGACAGGCTAGGATCGGTTCTTTTATCTCAGAGAGGTCGATTTCAAGAACAGCGGCGTACTCG
>CAYGBF010000258.1:0-13800 GCA_964348035.1 uncultured Eubacteriales bacterium
CCTATTCGTCATCCCTGCTCCCTTACTGTCATTACAGCACCCTTCCGTCATCCCTGCGTAGGCAGGGATCCAGTAATATCTGAAAGAATTTATCTATATAAGACTAGATCCCAGCCTCCGCTGGGACAAGCTTCCCATTCCACCCCCACTTTGATATAATACTCTCTCATCCAAGGAGAACACCAAGATGAAAAAAGAGATACATCCTGATTACGTGGAATGCCTGGTCACCTGTGCCTGCGGCAACACATTCACCACCCACTCAACCAAGAAAGAGATCCGGGTGGAAATCTGTTCCCAGTGCCACCCCTTCTACACGGGCACACAGAAATTCGTCGACAGCGCTGGCCGAGTCGAGAAATTCAGGAAAAAGTATGATAAGAATAAAAAATAACCATCATGCTGCAGGAACTCGACGAGATAAAAGAAAAATTCCAAAAACTTACCCTCTCTCTATCTGATCCCGCCGTAAGTTCCAACCCCCAGAAAATTAAAGACATCGCTAAGGAACGCTCGGATCTCGAGCCCATAGTAAAAAAGTACGAGGTCTATAAAAAAATCCGCAAGGATATCCAAGAGTCAGAGGACATCCTCCAGGATCCTCAATCAGAAGAGGAGCTGAAAAAACTGGCCGAAGCAGAGCTCCAGAGCCTGAAAGAGCAGGAGGAGAAGCTGGCTGAGGAGCTTAAGATACTGCTCCTTCCCAAAGACCCGAACGACGAAAAAGACGTCCTGCTCGAGATAAGAGCCGGCGCTGGTGGGGATGAGGCCTCGCTCTTTGCCCAGGATCTCTTCCGGATGTATTCCCGTTATGCCGAGAATAGAGGCTGGAAGCAGGAAGTCATGAGCACCAGCATATCTCCGATAGGGGGCTTTAAGGAGATTATCGTCAACATCCGGGGCGATCGCGTCTACTCCCAGCTTAAGTATGAGAGCGGAGTGCACCGGGTCCAGAGGATTCCCCAGACAGAAGCCGGGGGACGAATCCACACTTCCACGGTCACGGTGGCCGTCCTGCCCGAAGCCGATGAGGTGGATATCGAGTTAGATCCCAAAGACCTCAAGATAGAGGCTTTCGGGGCTTCAGGACCGGGTGGGCAGAGTGTCAACCGGAACTACACCGCTATCCGGGTCACCCACGAGCCCTCGGGTCTTGTCGTCTCCTGCCAGGATGAAAAGTCCCAACACCGAAACAAAGATAAGGCCCTCCGCATCTTGCGCTCAAGGCTTCTCGACATCGCCCAGCGAGAACAGCAGAGTCAGATCGCTCAAGACCGGAAATCCCAGGTGGGAACAGGGGAGAGGAGCGAGAAAATCCGGACCTACAATTTTCCTCAGTCCCGGGTGACAGACCACCGCCTCAACATGTCTCTCCATAAGCTGGATGCTGTTCTTGACGGAGACCTGGATGAAATTCTCGATGCCTTAACCCTTCACGACCAAACCCAGATGATAAGCCAGGGAGAGAGGACCACCGCCTAGATAGAGTTATCCGTTGAGCACAATTCAAGAATTACTCAAACAAGGGAAAAACCTTCTCCGAGGCTTCCCCAAGCCGGCTCTCGAATCAAAGGCCTTACTCCTCAAGGCCACATCTCTTCCGGAAAAAACACTGCACGCATCCCCTGATACCAAACTTACCAGGAAGCAGGAACGCCGGTTCCTGAAGCTTATCTCCAGAAGACGAACCGGAGTCCCGTTGGCCTATCTCACAGGGTACAAAGAGTTCTGGTCGATTCCGTTCCGCGTCAATGACGATGTCCTCATCCCCCGCCCGGAATCAGAGTTGATCGTGGAGAAAGTGTTGAAACTGGCTGCCAGGAATAACGAGACGATCGTCGATCTCGGGACGGGCTGTGGAAACCTAGCCATCGCTCTGGCCAAAGAACTGCCCGAGGCAAACATCATCGCTACCGACATCTCCCGAAAAGCTCTGAAGATGGCTCGGCTCAACGCTAAGCTCCAGGGGATGTCTCGAGTTCGATGTGTTCGGGGGAACCTGTTTTCTCCGCTCGAAAAGATAGGGTTGAGGCAAAAATGTGACTTTATCGTCTCTAATCCGCCTTATGTTACAGAGCTCGAGTGGGAGGCGCTCTCTGATGGGATAAGAAATCACGAGCCGAAAAAAGCCCTGATGGCCGGAAAAACAGGTTTGGAGGTCATAAACCCGATCATTAAAAACGCGCCGCGGTTCCTCAAACCCGGCGGATTCCTCGTTCTGGAAATAGGAGAGGGCCAGAAGGAGCGGGTGTTGCCGCTATTCGATGCGGAATGGCAGAGTGTCAAAAGCCATAACGACCTTTCAAAAATCCCCCGGGTGATAGTGGGTAAGAAGAGATAAGCAATATAACGTCATTCCAGAGTCCTCTCTTGTCATTCCAGCACCAGCTGCAGCCTGCACCTGCGCAGGCAGGTGCGGGCACAGGAATTCTCAAATCTTCGAAATATCCCGCATGTATTCCACAGAGGGGAGAATCTTGGTCGTTTCAAACCGGATTCTTTTCCATTTATCCGCACTCAAGGAGTTGAAGGCCTCCACGACGGTAGGATCGAACTGGGTGCCGGAGTGGTTGTCGATTTCCTCCTTGGCCTCGTCAAACTCTCTCTCCTTACTGTAGGGACGGTGAGAGGTGATGGCGTCCAGGGCATCGGACAGGGCAAATATTCTCGCTTCGATCGGGATTTTCTCACCCCTCAGACCTGACGGATACCCATTTCCGTCGAAGCGTTCGTGGTGGTAGAGGATGATATTCCCGATTTCCTTCATGGACTTTATTTCCTTTATCAGGCCGTAGCCCAGGGAGGGATGGAGCTTGATCTTATCCCACTCTTTCTTAGTGAGCGGGCTGGGTTTTTTGAGGATTGAGTCGGGGATGGCGATTTTTCCGACATCGTGCAGGAGAGCTCCTTTGTTTATGTTATCCAGGGTGGGTTTTGTCTCTATCCCGAGAATTTTGGCCAACACAAGGCTGTATTTAGCCACGGTCCGCGAATGGCCGAAGGTTTCGACATCCCTTAAATCCAAAGCCGTCATCAGGTTCTCCAGGGTGGACTCGAAGACTTCTTCGAGCTCATCTGCTCTCTTGTGGTTTTTCTGCTGGATTGATCTGAGCTCATCCAAGTCTTGACGGTAGGATTCCGTTTGTTGGGTCAGCTCTCGCACGTTGAGGGCATTCTTTACGGCTGCGAACAAACCCGGCAGATAATCTTGAGGGATGATGTGGTCCACCACTCCTTCTTTGAGGAGATGGAGGGCCAACTCTTGGTTTGGAATCTCGGCAACAAGCAGGAGGCTGGGCTGTGATTTAGATTCTTTCAAGCTTTTGAGGTTTTTTAGGTGCTGTTCCTCATACGGGTAAAGGCTGACGACGACGACAGGAATATCGTGAGAAGAAAGCAGATACCGGTGGGCCTCCGGGTAGGATACGCTCTCCAAAATGTTAAAACCTAACTTAGACAAGGAGTAGACCAGATGGTTCCTCCGGCTGTTTTCCTCACCTAGGATTAATATGCTTTCCTTTTTCATGGGCTGTTGGTCTCTTGGCTCACTCTAAAAAACAGTTGCATTTGGATTTCATTTGTGCCACTATTTTTCCGCTTTCTTGGCCTTAAGGGTGAAAAAGGAGGGCCGTGCCAGGCGGAAAAGGAAGAATAGAAGAGGGGATAAAGGTTGGGATCCTCTCTTTCGGCCCTCCTTGTTTTATTCCAATATTATGAAGTCCACCCCAACTCATCTTTTCCGCCTGTTTGAATGAATCCCGCACCTCCACTATATATTGAGTTATTTGATAAATAAAATACGATATATTGATACGTTTGTCAAGTAAAAATTTTATTTTTTTTGAAATAATCATCATTTTGTCATTCCAGCGGAGCCTGCACCTGCGGAGCCTGCGCAGGGACAGGGATGAAAATGGCTCACCCTTAGGGATGACAAACATCCGCCAAAAATGCCTAAACAATTCGTCTTAAGAGGGGATTGCCCTCGAGAGGGTATTTTGAAAAGATAAGACAGGACTTAGGATACTTTGATGAGAGGTTGCCTTAACTGAAAACACTTGCATTTCTTGACAGATATTTAGAGGAGGCATAAGATAAGGTAGGCTGGCGAAGGAGAATGACAATGGGAAAAAACAAAGAGAGGAGCAAGGAACCCGTGTCTATCATCAGCGAGATTGAAGAGCAGCTGGGAGAGGCTCTTTCCAAGAAAAAACAAGAAGTCGAAAAAGAACTCGAAGATAGAATCCGCAGGGAAAAAGAAGAGGCCAAGAAGCGCATCGACTCGATCGAAGAAGAATTTAACGAAGAACGGAAGACCCTGGATAGCTACAAGAACACCATCAAGGAATTCGAGAAGAAAAAATCTGATCTCAAGGACGAGATAAAGAGCCATCTCGAAAAAGCCATTACCTTCCAGAAAGCCATCGAGAAGCTGACCGCCCAGACCCTGGACGAGCTCAAACAGGTCAGTGATCTCAACCACAGACTCGAGGAACTCCAGAAAAAAGCCGAAGAAAAGGCAGCGGTCTTGAAGAAGGACCTCGAAGATCGGTTCGGGATCGTGGCCGATGTCTTGAAAACCACAGAAATGAAAGATGTCGGAGTGGATCTGGAACAGGAGCTTTCCAGACTCAAGAGAATCAAAGAGCTCCTCACCACCCAGGAAGTGGCCCAGGTTGAAGAAGCCGTTGAGGAAGAGGAAAAAGTAGAGGAAGCCCCGCCCGAGGAAGAAAAGGCTGAGGCTGTCGAAGAAAAGGCAGAGGAAGAAGCCGCAGAGAAGGTCGAGGAAGAACCAGAAGAAGAAGAATTAGAGGAAAAGCCCGAAGAGGAGGCGGTTCCCGAGAAGAAAGCCGAAGAAAACCAGGAGGCGGCTCCTCCAGAGGAAAAGCCGGAGGCGGTCGAGGAAAAAGCCGAACCGGACTTCCAAGGAGCCTTCGAAGTATTAGACAAGTACCGCCAGATAGAGACGACCGAAGAAAACGGCGAGATAAGTTTCTTCAAGAAGGATGATCAGCGGATTATCGACGGGGAGAGCCTCGTGTCCATTCTTGGAAACAGCTTGGATGAGACCAAAAAGCTTTACCTCAAACTCAACGAGACAGAATCTCCGAAGGACCAGTTCTTCGTCAAACAAGAAATCATCCGTCATCAAGAAAGCCTGCGCAAAGTCATCCTCAGGAGTGTTCGGATGTGCGAAGAGGAGAGCTGCTCTCTGCCCAGCTACACGATCGACATCTTGAACGTGGATGTCCTCAAAGATGTTCTCGAGAAGTTGAGTATGGAGAACTGGAGCAACCGGGATGACTTCACGTTTTTTGAGAAATATGCCAAGAACCTCAAGAATAACTTCTACGGCCGCATCACTCCACCTGGATTGTACTTGCAGTCCATCATCGACGAGATGAAGATAGAGTAAACAGAGAGTTTAGTGAGTAAGGGGGGATGATTCCTTCATCCTGATCGAAGCAAAATAATCTTCGAGTATTTTCCTGTCTTCTGAAGTTAATTCCTTGAATTCAATCCCTGAATGGTACTTGAGAAGCTCGCCTTTCGCTTTTTCGGAATAGACGATATCTCCCTTGAGCTGACAGGCCTTTTTCCCCAGGATCAGGGTCAAATCCAGAGTTTCCGCCAACGGCAGTTTCAAATCCGTCAAGATCTTGATTCCTCCCAGGCTAATGTTTATGGTTTTCGTCACTTCACGGGACCTGTTGATCTTGTAGATGAGCGGCGCAGAGGTGTAGAACCTCTCGAATCGTCGTCTCTCCTGGACCAGTTTTTCCTTGTACTGGCGGATCAGGGCCTCTTTGCGGAGATGGCTGGGTTCTTTCCGGAAATACACGCAGACCTTATTCTTCGGAGGGGAGGCATCTTTTTCCTTCTGACCGAGGGAAGCTGCGTTTTTCCCCTTGGCTTCGGCCAGAGCCTTATCGGCCTCGTTGGCCAGCCTTTTGAGATCCATCTTGGTGAAAGCTTCGAGAGCCTCAGAGTTTTCCGCCGTGAAGTAGGTGAGGCCGAAGCTCATGGTCAGGTTGTTCCGTGGCTGGTATTCCTGGAACTCGAAGTAATGCTCCTCGATGGTCTTCCGTATTCGCTCGGTGATCCGGCAGGCCTCTTCCACGTTCTTGATGCCTGAGAGGAAAAACAGGAATTCTTCCCCTCCGTAGCGGCAGACCAGATCTTCCTCTCGGGTGGAGGTTTTCAGGATCGCGGCCAGTTCGCGGAGCAGTCGATTCCCGGCCTCATGGCCGTTTCGGTCGTTGTAATTCTTGAACCAGTCCACATCAGCCATAACCAAGGCGTAGGAGGCCTCCTCCTCCCGACGTTTTTTGGGGAATTTGAGTTCTTGAATGACCTTTTCGTAGAAGGGATCAGGACGGAGAAGACCGGTCAGGGCATCGTACTGGATGAGGTTAAGTTTGGTGATGGCGATGGCTATGTGCTCGGAAAGGGTACGGAGGATCTGCTGGTCTGCCTCTGAAAAGCCTTTTTTCCTGGCGTTAGTTTTGTTGTAGACTTCGAGCACTCCGATAACTTGTTTTTGGTGGAGGAGCGGGACACACAGGATATTCTTCAACGGGGTTCTAAGGCGCTCGATGTACCGTTTGGACATCCGAGTGTCGAAGATCAAATCTGAGGTGTTAATCTCGTGGCCGTAACGGGCGACCGAGGCAGCAAAGTCCTGAGCGTCGAGCAGGACCACGTGTTTCGTGAAATTCGGATGAGGCAGGAACGCATCATCCCAGACTAAAGGCTTGAGGTATTTCCTGAGGGCCTCGCTTTCTTCCAGGATGTACAGCGAAATCCCTTGGGCCCGGACCATCTCTTTGATGTCGTAAACGATATCCACGAGGTTGGTCACGTCGTTGGCGATGTACAGGTTTTTGAGGATCTCCTCGAGTTTGCGTTTTTCTCGCTTAAACCAGATATATTTGGCTTCGAGCTCGATTCTTTTCTCCGATTCTTTGATCACACTTTCGCGGATTATATTTTTGATGTTTTTGATTTCTGTGTAGGCATCCTTGAGCTCCATCTCTGTGCGTTCTGTCGTCTTTGTCAGATTCTCCACTTCTGTCCTGAGAAAGGCATGTTCTACGGCTGCTTGGAGGGCTCTAAGGAAGCTTTCGTCGTTGTGGACGAGGAGAGGGGTCAGGTGGTAGTCGATGTAGCGGATCATCGGCCACTCTTTCTGGAGTCGTTTGATCCTGTCTTCGTCCTTACCGGTGATGATGAGGCTGATGGATTTTTTGAGCAGGCCTTTTAGAGTGGAGTAGCCGGCATACCGATCATCGACAACGAGGACATGGATATCTTGGGATTCGAGGGTTGAGATGGCTTCGGAGACGGTCGAGGCCGAAAAGACTTTCCCAATGCTGCTGCAGATAGTGAGGATGAGCTCTTTTTCTTCGGGATTGCTGTTCAAGACGAGGATATTACCGTCAGTTACCATTTCCAAGAACCTGGCTTTTATATAAAAATCTAGTTTTTAATCTATCGACTGTTCAAACCTCGGCAAAATCCTTCAGGATTTTAGACAGCTTTATGGCGAAAACTGTTGGTTTCCTTGATATCCCACACTCATTATATATTACTTTTTCCCCTGTTAGTCAACTAATTTTTCTTTAAAACCTTTTATCATCTACGCTCTTTTTCGTCATCCCAGTATTCTTCCCGTCATTCCAGCGTAGGCAGGGATCTATTCCCTTCCCCTCCCGTCATTCCAGCGGAGCCTGCACCTGCGGAGGCAGGTGGCTGGAATCTAGTCTTATATGAATAAGATTCTTTCTTAGTTCTAGCTCCCTGCTTCCGCAGGGACAGGCAGGTTTCCTGTTTGTCTTTCATTATGGTATATTCAGGATGGCGCCAAAACAGATGACCGTTCGTGTGAGATTTGCCCCGAGTCCGACCGGACATCTTCACATCGGGGCCGCCCGTACTGCCCTTTTCAACTGGCTCTTTGCCCGCCACCATCGAGGTCAGTTTATCCTCCGCATCGAAGACACCGACCTGGCCCGCTCCTCCGAAGAGATGAGCCGCGGCATAATCGAAGGCTTAAAATGGCTGGGGATGGATTGGGATGAAGGGCCTGTCTATCAGTCCAAGCGAGTCGAGACGTACAGGGCAAAAGCGGAAGAGCTCGTCCAGGACGAAAAGGCCTATTCCTGTTATTGTCTGCCCGAGGAAATTCAAGAGAGAAGGAAGAAGACGGCGGCCCAAGGAGAGTACTGGGAGTATGACCGACGGTGTCTGAAACTCACGCCGGAAGAGCGAGAACGATTCGAGGCTGAGGGAAGGACAAAGGCAGTCAGGTTTTATGTGCCAGAGGGGGCGGTTCGGTATGATGATCTCGTGCATGGGCCGATCTCTGTCGAGAACAGAACTATCGAGGATTTCGTCCTCCTCCGGAGTGACCGCTTGCCGACCTATCATCTGTCTGTGGTCGTCGACGACATCGATCAGGGAATAACCCACATCATCCGGGGTGACGACCACATCTCGAACACCCCGAAGCAGATCCTATTGTACGAGGCTTTCGGAGTCGAACAGCCCAGGTTTGCCCATCTCCCGCTCATCCTCGGTCCGGATAAAAAGAAATTGAGCAAGAGACACGGGGTGACTTCCGTGCTCCAGTTCAAAGAAGAAGGCTTTTTGCCCTTGGCCCTGTTGAATTTCTTGGCCCAGATGAGCTGGTCGCCGGGAGGGGAGGAGGAGAAGATGTTTCCGGCTGAGGAGTTGGTGGCCAAGTTCTCGCTGGATAAAGTCAGCAAGGGGAGCCCGATCCTGAACCTGGAAAAGCTCGAACGTTTGAGCGGCCAGTTGATATCCGGGATGACGGCCGAGGAACTCTCGCCCCTTGTCGCTGAGGAATTGAAGCAGTCTGATCTGTGGGATGACGACTTTTTAGGGGGAAAGAAAGAATGGTTTTACAGACTGATAGACCTTCTCAAGGAGAGAAGCCGGAGGATTAAGGATTTTCCCCTTCGAGCCAAGCCTTTTATCGAAGATGATTTAACCTACAACCCAGAGGGAGTCGAGAAATATTTGAAGGATGAAAGATTAGAGGTGCTGCTCGAGAAACTCAGAGATGATTTCCTTGATCTTGAGGATTTCTCGGCCGAGTCCGTAGAGACGGCTCTCCGCCGCCGGGCTGAGAAGGAAGATGTCAAGGCCGCTCTTCTGATCCATGCCCTGCGGATGCTGGTCGTCGGCGAACCGGTGAGCCCTGGAATCTTCGACGTCTTAGAACTCGTCGGCAGAGAAAAAACATTAGCCCGGATGGAAAGATACAGAGAGATTGTCTCTCATTAAGGAGACGATTATGGCAGACAGCAAAGATTATGAATACAAGGAGATCAGAGCCCCTCGGGGAACAGCCCTCCAGGCCAAAGGTTGGGCCCAGGAGGGAGCGCTCAGGATGCTGATGAACAACCTCGATCCTGAGGTCGGTGAAAAACCCGAAGAGCTCATCGTCTACGGAGGAACGGGGAAAGCGGCCCGGAACTGGGAGTGTTTTTGGGCCATCGTGGACGCTCTTAAAAACCTGGAAAATGACGAGACCCTGATCGTTCAATCAGGGAAGCCGGTGGCTGTGTTCAAGACTCATCCAGAAGCCCCCCGAGTCCTCCTGGCCAATGCCTTGATCGGTCCCAAATGGGCTACTTGGGATGAGTTCCGGCGGTTGGAGGCCAAGGGATTAACGATGTTCGGCCAGATGACAGCCGGAAGCTGGATTTACATCGGAACCCAAGGTATCCTTCAGGGAACCTACGAGACCCTGGCTTCTGTGGCCCGGACCCACTTCGGCGGTTCGCTCAAAGGGAAACTCGTCCTGACTGCCGGTCTGGGCGGGATGGGAGGCGCTCAGCCGCTGGCCATCACCATGAACGAAGGTGTGGCCCTCGTCGTTGAGGTCGACGAAAACAGAATCCAGAGGCGTCTGAAGACAAAATACGTGGACACCATGGTGACAGATTTGGACGAGGCCCTGAAGATGGTGATGGAGGCTAAGAAGAAAGGCGAAGCCCGCTCTTTCGCCCTCCTCGGCAATGCGGCCGACATCCTACCAGAATTCGTCAAGCGCGGGATCACGCCCGATGCTCTGACCGACCAGACCTCTGCCCATGACGAACTCCATGGGTATGTGCCTCACGGCCTGCCCTACAAGGACGCCTTGAGGTTGAGAGAAGATAATCCGGAAGAGTACATAAAAAGATCTTATGAGTCGATGGCCGTCCACGTGGAAGCCATGCTCGAGCTTCAGAAGAGAGGGGCTAAGGCCTTTGATTACGGTAACAACATCCGCGGCCAAGCCCAGAAGGCCGGGGTGGCGAAGGCCTTTGATATTCCAGGTTTTGTCCCTGAATACATCCGGCCTCTGTTCTGCACCGGCAAGGGGCCCTTCCGCTGGGCTGCGCTGTCGGGAGACCCGAAAGATATCTACGAAACAGACGAAGCCGTACTGAGGGAGTTTCCTGAGGACGAAGCGCTGGAGAGATGGATCCGGAAAGCTCAGAAACAGGTAAAATTTCAGGGTCTTCCCTCGAGGATCTGCTGGCTGGGCTACGGCGAGCGAGACCGTTTTGGCGCGGTCATCAACCATCTGGTCAAAACGGGTAAAATCAGCGCTCCGATCGTCATCGGCCGGGATCACCTGGATACAGGCTCAGTGGCCTCACCCAACAGGGAAACAGAGGGGATGAGGGACGGGTCGGATGCGATCGCCGATTGGCCCATCCTGAATGCTCTCCTCAACGCTGTCAGCGGGCCTTCCTGGGTTTCTGTCCATCATGGGGGTGGAGTCGGGATAGGACTGGCCATCCACGCCGGGATGGTGATTGTGGCTGACGGACAGGATTCTACAGAGACCCGACTCCGGAGGGTTCTGACCGTTGATCCGGGATTGGGCGTGGCCAGGCATGCCGATGCGGGCTATGAGACGGCCATTCAATGTGCCAAAGAAAAAGGCATCAAAATCCCGATGATTAAAAAATAATGTCATCCCTGCACCTCCCTCCTGTCATCCCTGCGGAGCCTGCACCTGCGCCTTCCTCCCGTCATCCCTGCGGAGGCAGGGACCCAGTCTTATATTGATAAGATTCTTTCTTAATTCTGGATAGCTGCCTGCGCAGGGATGACAATGATGCGCAGGAATGACGGGTGAGGGACTAGATCCCAGCCTGCGCTGGGATAAATTCAACAAAAGTTCCCCAAAGACCTGGGCCGGACGTCAACTTGTCTTTACTATGAAGTCGGGGGGAGATTCATATCTAACCAAATATCAGCCATTTACCACCGCAGCGACCGTCCTTTTTTTTGGCATTAATTTTGCTTATGAATAAGTGAAAGGAGGTCAAAAGATGATAGATTTAAGAACGTATCACAAGACAATCGCTGCCGGCATTTTTATCGCTCTTTTCTTTTGTTTATTGACAGCTGTTCCTGTTCTAGCCGATGACTGCGAGGATGGGCTTCTTGAATGCAGCCTTGACGCGGTGATTTCGGCCCTCTTCAGGGGCATACAATCAGGGCTCATGCATTTCAACGGCTGTCTCATCGGTTATGTATGGTGCCTGGAATATTATGAATAGGCAGGTTCTAAAGGAGGATTCCGAATGACTCTACGAATATTTTGGAATAAACGACTCATGACTCTGGTTATGGTCATGGCCATGCTCCTTGTCGTCTCTGGCACGGCTCTCCCCGACGAGGGAGGCTGTGAGATGGGCTTGGTTGAGTGCTGGATGGACTACTGGCACATGCCGGATATCGCCGTTGTTTACTGTGGAACGGGGTATGTATTCTGTAAGAAATATGTCGAAGATTAAGCGACGTCTTAACTTCCAGGATTAATCAGCCCAGAAGACCGGATTAAGCGAGGTTTGAACATGTCAAGAAACCGGATTTGTACTCTACTCGTTCTAGTGGGAATGACTCTTTTTTCCCGACTTGAGTTTTCTGCCCAGGAGTTAAAAGGAGTGACCCTTAGAGAGGTTTTGTCCATCGGTTCTCTCGATGACGATTCGATATTCCAGTGGACGGGTGTGGCCGTCGATTCGTCCTCGAATATCTACGTGGCCGATTCCCTGGACTATTCGTTAAAAAAATTCACCCCCCACGGCAGGCTCCTCAAGACGGGAGGTGGACGAGGACAGGGGCCAGGAGAATTCACAGCTCCGAGGCTTCTGGATTGTTCGGGGGAATATGTCTATGCGACTGATCAGGGCATCTTGGGCCTTCATGTGTTCGACAAAGAGCTAGACTTCAAGCACCGTGTTTCAATCCACATTCCCATTACCGACCTCAAGGTTTTGTCCGACTCCCGCTTTGCTGTGGCAACCATGTCTGTGGACAGAATACCAGCGATCCACATCTACGATGACAGCGGGAAGCTTGTCCGAAGAATACCGTATTCTGGGAAGAAAATGCCGCCGATGATGGATTCGGTGTGCTTCGATATCGATGATGAAGACAGTCTGTACGTGGCTTACACCTTCGAGGATAAAGTTGAGAAGTTCGACAGACAAGGGAATAAACTATGGTCAGTAAGATTGTTGGGAGCCAAGAAAGTCAAACGAAAAAAAATTATCTCCCGCATGCTGCCGACCCAAATCATGTACAAAGATGTGGAACTCGACAGTCATGGATATCTTTTTGTCCTGGGTGGACATCTGTCCCGGAACCGCAGCCGCGATGTCTATGTCCTCAGTCTGGAGGGAAAACTCTTGACCAGCTTCATACTGCCCGATGCCAGTCACTGTATCTACATCGACCACCAGAACTTCCTGTACTCGAGAGCCAATCAAGGAGTGACTCTGAAGAAGTACAGGATGCACTATGTTTATGAGTGAAGGCTGCTGGAGCGAGCCTGAAAAGAGAGCGGCACCATTCTCCACTATCTTGATCGCTGCGGGAATTATCCTTCTCCTATCCAGCAGCTATGCCTGGGAGATAGGGAGGGACGGCCAGGTTTTGCCCCCTGACTATCAGGGGCAAGCTCTTCTGCTTCGTCCATTAGTGCTGGTCATCATCGATTTCGACAGTTTTTCGTGCCTTCCCTGTCTCGATTCTTTCCTTGACTTTCACCGTCTGCTGTCGGGTTCAGGTGTTGAGTGTTTGTTGTGGGGCGTTCTCGTGTTCGACTCGGACCGCGCCAAACGGTTTGGACCGACATTCATCCAGATCCTCGAGAAGAAACTGGAAGGTTTTATAAAGGGCAACCGTCTGTTGTTTCCGATCGTCATCGATCGGTATCATGTGTTCGAAAGCCTGGGAGAGGAGGGGAGTGCTGTCCTTGTCTTCGATCCCAAGGCGGGAGTGATGAGGAAGTATGTTTTTCCCCTGCGGCCAAACCAGATCCAGGACATCCTGCATCTTCTTGGAGAGCGAAGCCAGCGTTAGAAAGGGGAAGTCAGTTCCCCCTCCAGGTTGACAAGGGGGGAGCAGTTTATTAAGTTTATGCCATGTCCGGATGGCTTGTCCTGGGAGAGGTTTCACTCGGCCTTATAACTCTGTTTTTTCTTGTCTTTACCGTTTACAGCCTGTTAGAGAAAGAGCGAAGAGCACTCTGGAGGAGTATGTGTCTTTTACTCACCCTGCTTGTTGTCCAGGCGGCTTTTGTCTTGGCCAGCGAACCTTTACGCAGCTGGCTTGGGGGGAGCATTTTTTTTCTCATCGTCATGGGGATTCTTCTTCTCATCTTTTACCCGTTGAAAAGACAGACGGTTGAAATCGTGGGGATGCAGAGGAGAATTGATGAAAGAGATGTCATCTTCGCCCGTTTTGATCTTCAAAAGGGCAGCG
>CAYGBF010000259.1:0-1999 GCA_964348035.1 uncultured Eubacteriales bacterium
CGAGCCATGGGCTATAGATTGGATTATCGAAAATACACCTCAGGCCCGCTCAACGCCATCTTTTTCGACTGGAAACACGGCACTTTCTGGGGAGGATCGAGTAATTACGGAGAAGATTACGGGATTGCCTGGTAGGATGAGGCCATAATCACAGACCTCCCGGACACAGCGAAAATTCAGGAGTCGTAATATGTCTAAAACCCAAAAAATCGTCGTGTTTCTCGTTATCCTGATTTTGACAAGCTTTCAGTATTGTTGTCGTTCGGAAGAAGATAAAGAAATCGTTGCTCAGAATGGGATGGTGGTCTCGGTGGATGAGTACGCTTCCCGAGTCGGAGTCGAGATTCTCAAAAAAGGGGGGAATGCCGTGGATGCGGCCGTGGCCGTGGGGTTTGCGCTGGCCGTAACCTATCCGAGTGCAGGGAACATCGGAGGGGGCGGGTTCATGGTGATTCGCTTTCCCGATACCCAAGAGGCTGTGGCCTTGGATTTTCGGGAAAAGGCACCTGGAAGAGCCACTCCGGATATGTATCTCAATGAAACGGGCGAAGAGATTAAGGACAAGAATTCTATCGGTCACCTGGCGGTCGGCGTTCCGGGAACGGTCAGAGGCTTCGAGCTGGCGATAAAAAAATACGGAAGCCTCGGATGGGAGGAGGTTATTAGTCCGGCCATCGATCTGGCTGAGAAAGGATTCCAGCTGAATCAGAGACGGGCCCGTTCTTTTAATCGCGTAAAAAAAAGCGTCAAGCGGGATAATCAGGAATTTCGTCGACTGTTTACCAAACCGGACGGCTCGGATTGGGAAGAAGGAGATGCTTTTGTCCAAGAAGATTTGGCCAGGTCTCTGTGGCTGATAGCCACCCAGGGGGCTGACGCCTTCTACCGTGGGGAAATCGCGGAGATTATCGCTCGGGATATGGCCGAGCACGGCGGCCTGATCACAACGGAGGACTTGGAGAAATACGAGGCTTTCGTTCGGAAGCCCGTGTCAGGAACCTACCGGGATTATCAGGTTATATCTATGCCGCCTCCCAGTTCGGGCGGGACGATCCTGATCGAGATGCTGAACATCCTGGAGGGTTATGATTTGCCTCGGATGGACAGGTTCGCTCCAGAAACCCTGCATCTGATCGCGGAGACTATGAGATTCGCCTATTTCGATCGAGCCAAATACCTGGGTGATTCGGATTTTGAAGAGGTGCCGGTCGAGATGTTAATCTCGAAAAGTCATGCTGATCAGATCCGCCAGAAAATCAATCTCAAAAAGGCAACACCCAGCAAGGAGATGGGGCGAGAAATACTGACTGCAGGAGAAGGGGAAGAGACGACCCATTACTCTGTGATTGATAAAAAAGGTGTGGCGGTGGCAACAACCTACACTCTTAATGATGGTTATGGAGCCGGAGTCGTGGCCCCGGGGACAGGGATACTCCTGAACAATGAGATGGGGGATTTCAACATCAAGCCAGGCTACACCGATGCTAGCGGCAAGATCGGGACCGAGCCGAACCTGATCGAACCTCATAAGCGTATGTTAAGCTCGATGTCCCCGACGATCATCGTCAAGGACGGTCAGACGTTCATGATCACGGGAAGCCCGGGCGGCCGGACCATCATCAACACGGTCCTGAACGTCATCATCAACGTCCTGGACTTCCGGATGTCTATCCAGGATGCCGTCGATGCTCCCAGGATGAACCATGAATGGATGCCGGACAGACTAAGGCTTGAAAGAAAAGGGCTGGAAGACGACGTAGTCCCGTCGCTTAAAGCCTTGGGGCATACGATTAAGGATTCCCGTCCCTGGCGGCAGGGGGATGCCCACAGCATCCTTGTCGATCCCCGGACGGGGTTGTATCACGGAGCCGCGGATATACGCTCACAAGGATCGGCCGTTGGGTATTGATCGTGCACATCGAATCTTATTATTTAGGGAGGAAACATGAATCGTCTCAAGAATAAGTCTTTGATTATCATCCTCCTTTTCCTCGGGATG
>CAYGBF010000260.1:0-8289 GCA_964348035.1 uncultured Eubacteriales bacterium
GTGCCGGGCAGCGGTGATCATGCCTTCCAGCGTGTTTACGTGGAGGATGTCGCCCGCGCCTTCCATGCTTTCTATGAACGGGGAGATCCGGGTATCTATAATATCGGTGGCGGTATCGATTACTCAATATCTCTGCTTGAATGCGTTAGCATGATCAGCGAGATCATCGGCCGAAACCTGGAAGTCAGGTTTGAAGAAGAGAGGCATGGTGATTTATTATACTTTATCTGTGATACCGAAAAAGCAGAAAAGCAATTACAGTGGAAACCTGATGTTTCTCCGAAGGAGGGCGTCTCAAGATTAATCGATTGGATTGATCAAGAGAAAAAAATATTCAGGAAGGACATCAAATGAAAGCAGTCATACTGGCAGCAGGCAGGGGGAAAAGACTAAAAGGGATGTCGAGATCGGTTAATAAATGCATGCTTAAATTCAGCGGTAAGAATCTTATTCACTATAGTCTTGAATCCGCGAGGTTATTTGATGTCGACGAAATTGTAATCGTTGTGGGCTACCGGGCTGAAGACATTATTAATACCTATGGAATAGAATATGAAAACATTCGAATAAGATATGTCATCCAGGAAGAACTTAGAGGCCTTGTTCATGCTATCGAACAATGTCAAGACGCCTTAGCAGGAGATGATTTTGTATTATTACTGGCAGACGAAATCTTAATCGATCCAAAGCCCAAAAAAATGATCGAGACGTTCAAGAGGGAGAAGCTGTTTGTTATGTGTGGAGTGACGAATGTTGAAGATAAAAATCAAATCAAAAAGACATATTCTGTCATTTACAATCCAGATGATCATAGAATATACAGATTGATCGAAAAGCCGAGAAAACCTGTTAATCATGTCATGGGGACAGGGAATTGTATTTTTAAGAATCAAATTTTTGAATACATACCGTATACACCGATCAATCAAACACGGAAGGAAAAGGAACTTCCCGACCTGATTCAATGTGCTATTGATGACGGCAATCCTGTCAAACTGTTCTTCATCGGGGCTCAATACGTGAATATTAATACTACCGATGATATTGAAGAGGCAGAGAAACTAGTCAAGAAGGCTTAATTCATTGGAAAAAAACAGCAACTATCTAGTGATCATCCCTGCCTATAACGAAGAAGAAACAATCGAGAAAATCATCCTCAAAGCAAAAACCTATGCCGATGTCTGTGTCATTAATGATAACAGCCAGGACGCGACACCTGAAATAGTTGCCGGTATTAACGGTATCCATGTTATCCATCACCAAGAGAACACCCATCTTCCGGGTGGAATCTTAGATGGAATGAAATACGCTTCTATAAAGGGATACGAATATGCGATCACGATGGATGCCGGCCTAAGCCATAATCCTGATGAGATTCCTGTGTTCATGAATCAAGAACATACAGACCTTGTGATCGGAGTCCGAACCCAGAAAATCAATACTCCCCTGCTCAGAAGGCTGCTCAGCCAGAGTGGCAATTTAGTCTATAATTTCAGTCTTGATTTTCCGAGGAGTCTATTCAAGACAAAGTACTTTAAGGATATCACATCAGGCTTCAGGCGGTACTCGGATAGAGCCATAAGGCTTCTTTTGTCGAAGGAAATCAGGAGTCAATCCTTCGATATTCTGTTTGAAACAACCATGTATATTTACAAAAATAGGTTGAGCATTTCCGAAGTTCCGATCACCTATAACTTTTCTACCAGTTCTCTCAATAAGAGAGTCGTTAGAGATTGTGTCAGGATGTGTATCAATTCTCTACTACAACCTAGAAAATAAGAAATTAGAGGGACGTGGGGGGAGGATATTTTGTCCCTCAGGGACTTAGAACAACAGGAGTAATCCGAGATCGAAGGTAAAGAAATACTGCTGGATCGACCAATCCAGTTTGGTGAGGTTGTACGAGAAGCCAAGGGCGCCGTTAAGTCCGACATGGCCGACCCGGAGCTCGGCTCCGGCGAGGACTGAGGGTCCCCACAGGGTTTTTTGTTTGTTTTCAAAAACGAATTTGTAGTGCCAAATCCCGGTGATAATCTGGGCCGCCTCGACACCAATACCCCCGTACTGCAGGTCCAGATAGACATGAATCGGATCGGCTTTAAGGGGAAAATAATACTTGATCCCGCCGTTGAACAGGACGACGTTCTTGACCCAGTCATGGGGAGCGTAGATGTAGGTTGAGGGATAGTAGCCAACACCTCCGTGAATCGAGATTCCGGCTTTGGTGTTATACTGGAGGAATCCTCCCACGCCGCCTAAAGACTGACCATATCCCAGCCCCAAGGTGAACCGTCTGAAATCCCTATTCTCTCTCTTCGGCTGGACGAGGGTCGGACGGGGTTTAATCTCTTCTTGAGGCTTCTTCACCCCCGGCTTTTTGAGTTTCAGCTCTGAAGAGATGACCGCTTTTATCGGTTCGGATTTTTGTGAGTCAGGGATGCTGACCCTGACTGTCTTCCGGGCTGCTTTTCCCAGCTTTTGAAAGGCCGTACCCTCCATTTCCGGCGAAGGATTCACAGAAGGGGTGGTCCCGGTTGATATCTCCACGGGCGGCTCTGTAATAATCCGAAATACGGCTGCTTCCTCGGTTGAAAAGGTCAGCAAAGGAAGCCCGTTTCCGTTATTCCCTTCCCCGGTGTTTCCTAGAGATCTGATATTGTTGATCTCCAAAAGCGGAGTCATCGACAACTCCTCTGTGCAGACTTGTTCGAGAACCTGAAACGCTTTGATCTCTGGTGGAGGAAAGTCGATCGGGGCCGGCGTCGTCTTGACAGTCACCTCCGTGGGTAGCTTCGTCACCTCTCGGAAGGACACCTCTTCCATCGCCGAAGTCCCCGTTTCCTCAACCTCCACAGGGCGTGAAACTAGAGGCGTCGGGGACACGCTCTCCTCGGGCACCAGCCCCTTCACTTCGAAGACTATGACGTCTTGAATGGGCGGCTGGCTGACAAAAGGCATCTCTCTCGACTCTAATTCTACGGGTGGCTTCATCATCTTCAAAAAGGCCCTGTCCTCTCTGACCGAAGCCGCCCGGGCGAGTAAGTCAGTCCCCTCTCCAAGCCCCTTCACGTCCTCGAATCCCTGATCAGATTTTGTCAGCCTGGCCAGAAGTGGAGTCTCGGACAGTTCTTCCCTAATCTGGGAACGAAGGGGTTCTTTTTTGATTCTGAACGGAACGACCTCCTGATCCGGGGCTGGATCTTGAATCGGTACGCTCTTGGTTCGAATCACTACCGGAGGTTCGGAAATTTCAAGAAAGGCTTTTCCTTCCTTCTCAGGAAGTAAAAGATCGGTGAATCCCCGCCTCTTTTCAAGGTCCACAGGGATCTCAGAAATATGTTTAAAGGCCGCCGTGTCCATCGTATCTGATGGTAAAATCAGGGAATGGCGAGAACCACCGATGTCCTTTAACGGAGTCACTCCGATCTTTTCTGGGGCAGCCGGCCATAGCTCTTGTTCAAGGGGAAAGCCTACGGCTTTATCAGCCTGTATCGGTTCCGGTTCTTTTTTAACAGAGGGGAAGGGTGTCGCTTTGTCGATGTCTTCGTAATCGCTCGCGGCCGCGACCATCGACTCCTGGATGAAACCGCTCACCCGGCCTTTCCTCTTACTCGAGAAAAACACGATGTAGTACCATTCCTTGCGTATTTTGCCTTTCTGGAAAAGGCTGAGGCTCGTCCCTCTTTTGACGGTTTCAATCAGATAGCTCTGGCTGTTGGGCTCGGCATAGATCTCCGCTTTTTCAGTTATAACCCTCAAATCATTCCCGCCGGATAGGCCGACAGAAACCCCGAAAAGAGCGAGGGCGAGTGAAATGAATAGACTTCTTTTCATACGACTCCTGTCTCGTACACTTATGATGTAATAAATGCCTGAAAGGCGGTCAATCGCCTCTCCGGGTGAAAACAGCGGTGATATTCTCTCACCTTGAATCACCTCAACTGATGAGACCCCTCATTCCTGCCGAAATTCACTGTATCCTCAGAGTTATCAACAATTTTAATAAAAAATCTCTCGATGCCCCTCTTCCCAAATTTCGGAAGAATCGGAGAGACATTTTTCTCGAGGAAAAAATCTTTGGTCCGGTAATACCTTCCTGGCCAAATTTATGCTAGAATACACTCTGAGGACGTTCCTGTCCGATTTCTGAGAGCTGAAGAGAAGGTCGCCTTGAAAATCAGCTATCTGGACGGCAGTCGGTTGTACTACGCCTTTCTGGCTGGAGGCCTTGCGGTCATCGAAGACAAGGATTACCTGAATAAAATAAACGTCTTCCCCATTCCCGATGCCGATACCGGAACCAATCTCGCCTCGACGATGAGATCGATCGCCGAAGAGGCCAAACCCTTCCGATCCGTTAAAAAAACCCTCCATTCCATCGCCGACGCGGCTCTTCTCGGGGCTCGAGGCAATTCTGGGATTATCTTTGCTCAATTCCTTTACGGATTCTGCAACGAAATGCAGAAGGATAAAAACGACAGGAAAATCTCGACAACAACTTTTGCTGAAAACATCCGAAAGGCTGTCAGCTACGCCTACAATTCCATCATCACCCCGGTCGAGGGGACGATGCTGACCGTCATCAAGGATTGGGCCGAAGCCATCTACGAGAAGAGAAAAAGAACCAGCGATTTTTCCGAACTGCTCCCTGATTCCCTGCAAGCGGCCCGGAGTTCCCTGGAGGACACACCCAAAAAGCTGGCCGTCTTAGCCAAAGCCGGGGTTGTCGATGCCGGAGCCAAAGGGTTTGTGGATTTTCTGGAGGGGGTTGTCCAGTTTATCAGAAGAGGGAAGCTAAGGAAAGTCATCAAGTATAAGACCGTAGAAAAATACCAAGACATTCAACAAAGCTATCATTCCTTCAGAGAAAGACTTCAGAATAGGTATTGTGCGGAAGCCTTGATGGTCAATGATCAAATGCCCTTGGAAAGGCTTCGCTCCGACATCGCTCCTTTCGGTGATTCGGTCATCGTGGCCGGCTCCGAAACAAAGGCCCGGATTCATGTCCACACAGACACACCGGCAGACCTATTCTATAAAATCAAAGACTACGGCGATTTTGTCCAGCTAAAAATCGATGATATGCAGAAACAGCACGAAGTGGCTCACAAAAGAAAGAGCAGGATCGCCCTCGTCACCGATTCGGCCTGTGATCTTCCTCAAGAGATTATCGATAAATTCCAGATTCATGTCGTCCCCTTCCATGTCCACTTCGGGAACAGTCTCTTCTTGGACAAGCTCTCCATCACTCCGGAGCAGCTGTACACCATGCTGAAAACGCGAAGAGACTTTCCGCGGAGTGCCCAACCCAACGTCAAGACCGTCGAAAACCTTTTTTCCTTCCTGGCCAGCCACTACGAATCCATCTTGATGATCTCCATCTCAGACGGTTTGAGCGGGGTTTATAAATCATCATTGAGTATCGCCGAACGATTGGACAAAGAAAAAATCCAGGTCATCGATTCGAAAAACGTGTCCGTCACCCAAGGTCTCCTGGTATATCGTGTGGCCGAAGCCATTGAGCAGGGACGGACGGTTGAGGATATCGTCCGGTTAACAGAAGAATGGATTCCTAAGCTGAAGGTACTGGTGGATGTCCAGACACTGAAATATTTTGTCCGGGGGGGGCGGGTCAAGCCGGCCAAGGGTCTGGTGGCCAAAATTTTGAACATAAAACCCATCATTTCTCTTGATGAAGAGGGGAAGGCCACGAATGTCGGAAAAGCGTTCAGCCGACGGAGCAGCATGAAGAAGATTCTGAGGATCATCCGCCGGATGTCCGAGCAAGGAGAATTCTGGAAATATGCGATCGTCCATGCCCAGAATCGTCCACGGGCTGAGGCGTATGCCCAAGAAATCAAAAATATGATCCAGATGGACCCAGCCTACATCATCGATGTCTCTCCTGTTTTGGGTGTGCACACGGGCATCGGCTCGCTGGGCATCGCTTTTATGTACAAATAAGTCCTTCGCAGGAAATTTTTTTCTCATCCTCATGGCGAGGAAGAATCTGAATAAATCCCCTTCGAGGTGAATGTGTCCGAATACATCATTCAGACAGCGATAATTGTCTTTATCTACATGAACATTGTTTTTGCCGTCGCTCTCATCATGAAAGATAATTCCATAGTCGACATTGCTTGGGGATTGGGTTTTATCCTGGTGGCCGCGTTCACTCTCTTCAGACAAGCAGGAACCACTAGCCTCCAGATTCTCGTCTCTCTCCTCGTCCTACTCTGGGGACTCCGGCTGGCCGTTCATGTCTTTATCAGGAACAAAGGACGGGGGGAAGATTGGCGGTACGCCAACTGGCGGAGGGAATGGGGGCGGTGGTTTGTGGTCAGGTCCTACCTCCAGATCTTTCTCCTTCAAGGTTTGATGCTTATCATCATCGCCTATCCCATCATGCTCATCAACTCGACCCAGACAGACAGCATAGGTCTTTTGGCTGTCGCGGGCACGCTTATCTGGATGGTGGGTTTCTTTTTCGAAGCGGTCGGGGACTTCCAGCTTCTCCGGTTCAAGCGTAATCCAGAGAACAAAGGAAAGCTCATGACCCAAGGTCTGTGGAGATACACTCGTCATCCTAACTATTTCGGCGAATGCGCGATGTGGTGGGGCATTTTCCTGGCCGCCCTGAGCGTTCCCGAAGGCTGGACGGCTCTCATAAGTCCTCTCCTGATCACGTTCCTGCTCCTGCGTGTTTCCGGTGTCGCAATGCTGGAAGCAAAATACAAGACCAAACCAGACTTCCAAGAATATGCCCGGCGGACAAACGTTTTTATTCCCTGGTTTCCTAAGAAATAAGTTTAAAGGGTCCTAGAATTCTCAATACAGGCCGAACAGCTTGAGGGCCATGATCGTGATGGCCACAGCCAGGATGATCCGGATGATTCTCTCCCCCCCTTTGACTGCAGCCTTGGCTCCCCACCAAGCGCCGAGAGAATTCCCGGCCGCAAGCACCAGTCCGTACTTCCAGTTGACATTTCCTGTCCAAGCGAACACCGCCAGGGCCGGCAAGGTGTAGATGAGGATGATGAACACCTTGTGCATGTTGACCGTCACGAGATTGACTCTGAGGAAATGATACAGGGCAGCCATGAACAGGAAGCCGACACCGATCTGAAGAAATCCTCCGTAAAAACCTATGCCGATGAGTGCCGGGTAGATAAGCCAGTGGGCCTTTTCTTCCGAAATCCCCTCTCTCTCCCCGTAGGAGCGGGAAATAAACATGGAAACCACGATAAAGATCAACACGCCGCCCACGATGCGCTGGAAGAGAAGATCACTGATGCGGGAAGCGACTAAAGCTCCGATCACCGCTCCGGGCAGGGTGAGGAGCGAAAGTAGTGAGCTCCTTCGGAATTGATGGACCTTTTGGCTCCGGAAGGACGCGACTGCGAAGATATTCTGGATGAAGATCGCCACCCGGTTTGTGCCGTTGGCCAGCGATCCCTCCAGCCCCATAAAAATCAGTGCTGGCAGAGTCAGGCTGGAACCCCCGCCAGCATTGACGTTGATAAACCCGGCTATACATCCGACAACGAAGAGAAGAATGAGATGCTGGATTTCCATCCGGTTCAGCCGTTTATCGATAAAATATCAATTCAGAATCATAGTGCTCCCACTCAAAAAAGGCAACCTCTAAGTCTCCTTTCCCTCCTTTTCCAGGAGAATGAGCTGTTTACAATGCCCTAAGAATGGTTTTAAATACTATCGTTAGGACGTGTTCACAATGCCAATTCATCCTCTCCTGGATGCCGGAAAACAACGCCAGGCTCGGCGTTATGAAAGAGAAAAGAGATGGCTGGGGTTGGCAGGACTAGCTCTGTCTTTAGTCGTTCTCCTGGCCTTTTACCTCAGCGGTTTGAGTGCTTGGCTTTCCCGCCTGGAATGGGGTTCAGCATTGATCCTCACCGTCCTGGCTTATGTGTTCGTTTTCCAGCTGATCATGACCGTCGTTTCTTTCCCTCTCAACTTCTACCGCGGTTACATCCATGAACACAAGTGGCGCTTCTCGAATCACACGGTCAAGAGCTGGCTCTGGGAACAGTTCAAATCCTTCTGGGTGGGGTTCGTCCTATTCTCTCTGCTCTTGGGACTACTCCTCTGGGTAATGGCTGTCTTTCCTAAGGTCTGGTGGCTGATAGCGGGATTGGGCACGGCCTTTGTCAGTGTCGTTCTGGCCACGATTTTTCCCGTCCTCATTTTTCCCATCTTCAATAAATACACGCCGATCATCGACAAGGAACTGACAGGAGCCCTGGAGAAAATCCTCACCAAGGGAGG
>CAYGBF010000261.1:0-9731 GCA_964348035.1 uncultured Eubacteriales bacterium
AAAAACAGAGAAAACAAAAAAAAACAAAAACAAAAAAGGCTCAGTATTCCACGCCCAATTCGCGAAGTTTGTCCTTAGAATTCTTTAAAACCCGCTTTGCATAATCTGTATCGCCAGGGTTCAGGTCTACGGCCAGCTTGTAGAATTTTATGGCCTTTTCCTTATCACCCATGATCATGTAGGCTTCGGCCAGGCTGTCATGGGCGTTGAAGGATTTTGGAAAACGCTTGATGTTGTACTTGAACATCTTGACGGCCTTGTCGAACTCCTTTCGGTTTAACAATGCGTAGCCCAAGGCATTGATCTGCTGTTCTGGAATAATCGTTGTCGCATCTATACCAAACTTGGCCCATCTTTCGGCATTTGTTTTTATATGTTCTTCGATCGTTTTCACATCGGCGCCGATCAGAGTCGAGAACGGAATCTTCCAGCCTCGAAAGAAAAACAGAAGCCCGTCGTAAATATTCCGGCAAACTATGGAGCCGTGAACACCTACCAACCAGTCGATTTCCTAGACCAGCACGTGAATCGGATTGTTGAACATCCATTTTTCCAGGTCCCTGTAAGTATTAAGCGTCAATTCGGCTTCGTCCTTGCCGACGGTCATGAACAGGAATTTATCTTCTACGTGTCTCTCTTCGGCCATTTTTTCGATGTTTTTCAGCCAATACTGGTCATTGGTCTGGAACCAAGGGCTGCCGGCTATGTAGGCTGTAAACAAGTCTGGATAGTTGAACAGAGTGTACATCGTAAACAGTCCGCCCACCGAGTGACCGTACAGAGTTCTAAAGGCGTTGGTCCGGTAGTTTTTCTCCACGAACGGGATCAACTCTTCCTTCAAAAATTTGATCGAAAGGTCTGCCGCCTCGGGATTCTCCCCGCGTTCCTCAAAAGGTGTGGGAACATATCCTCTTTCAAGAGGTGGCACTCCGACAAGGATCATGTTCGGGATATCCGTGGTCCGAGACAGAAGCTGAATGATGCCGTGGTCGAGGGCAAAGTAGAAGGAATTGAGGTCATAAAAAACAGGATACGTCGCTGAACTGACATTATAGCCCTCTGGAAGTGAGATGAGCACGTTGACTTCTCTGTTCAGGATTTTTGAAGTCAAAGGGATGGATTGGCCGATCACGATATCGGTCGCCTCTTCCTGGGCCATCGCCTCCGGACCAACAAAGGAAACCGCCAAAATGACCAAAAGAAAACCCATAATTTTTAAGATGTTTGAATGTTTCATGATAATTCTCCTCTTTTGCTTTGATCCCATCTCGGTCATCCTTGGGACATGGTTTGAAAGACCTTTATCATGAACATATACGGCGTGATACAAAAAAAGTTTATTTGAGGCATGCTTACAATTTGATTTGAGCAGATTTGTTGTGGTATAAGCCATTCCTTGGCCTTTCAATGAATTTTCACCGATTCATCAAGCATAGTATGTCACCATAATGGAGTCTACATCATTCGCTTGAAAAATGCGACTCTCTTGGCGTTTATCGGGACGGCTGTCGTATTCCTTATCTCAGCGGTGGGGGCGATCTCACCGGGACTGTTTTTCGATTTTTCTGTGGTGAGGATATCGACGCTCCTTCTCTTCCTATCTGTTCTTTCTGTCCTATTATTTTTCATCTTCTTCTACACAGACTACATCAAGACCGGGCAGACGCGGTTGAAAAAAGCCGCAGCCTGGGCCATCGTGGGAATGGCCGCCGTAGTCTTCATGTATGGACGGGATTTGTTGAGTATCTTTCGCATCAATTTCCTGACTGAAATACTCCAAAGCCGGTTTGTGGATGACCTCATTCCTTTTATTCCTTGGGTAAGCTCAGTCATTGTTCTCATCTTTTTCATCGTGTTCCTTATTGACAGGACTGATGATGAAAAGCTGAAACTCAGGAAGGCATTGAGAATCGCTGTGATCGGAGCTTGCCTGTCGCTTCTCCTGCGCACGATAATTACTGTCAACTTCGTTGTTACAGGTGTTGTGAGGTGGTTTGCTGATTTGAAGGGGGTTTTCCTGATCATCGGAATCCCCCTAGTTTGCCTCAGTTTCCTGGCGATAGAGTATTTCTATCTATCTTTTTACAAGGGAAAGGATATTACCTAGCCTGGATTATTCACTCTGTATTTTTTCTGTCAGAGCATCGATTTCGCGCCAGAGCTTATCCAATTCCTGCTGGGCCTTAAACGAATTCACCTCGATAAGACCTTTAACAGTGGCCAGCCTCAACCTGAGATCCTCGATGTCCTCTTTAATCGTCTCGTCGGCAAGATCGAAGGCGTCTCTTAAAATAACAATGGATGAGTCGAGATGTTCCAATGATTTTTGGGTTTCCTCTTGGGTAAGGACAATCTTACTCGAGATGATCTCCCCTTTGGCCTTGAGCAAGATGCTCATCATCCTGAGCTTGTTGGTCTCTTCCTTGGCCTTTCCTTCCTTCTCCTCGATGTAGGCTTTGATGTCCATCTGGTTGGAGCGGAGAGTTGTGAGCGTCTGCTCGTATTTACTCTCGAATTCATCGTACCGTTGGCTGAACTCGGAAATTTTGTTGTCAAACCTGACCAGGCTGAGGTAGTAGCCGACAGCACAGGCCAAGACCGTCAGGATCAGGATTACGAGCACCAGCACCACGACTTTTCCAGAGCGATTATAAGATAACATTTTCTTCTCCTAGGCTGGATTCTTTAAGCGTTATAAAGGATATACGATTGTCTTGTTTTAGTCTAGAATAAAATGGCTGTAAAATGGCTGGCCCCAATTACCAATTACGGGTTGACCTTCATCCTCGTTTGATGATAACTAAAGGTTAAGGCTGTGATCCTCGGTGGAGGAGAATCGTATGAAAAAAATCAGCAGAGTTTTATCGGCGTCCCTAAAAGATTCTTTCTTGAGCTTCACTTGGCTTCATGTCATAGCTGAAATCGTCTTTTTTGCCTTAATTTGGCTTTTTGTTTGGCTTGCCGTGTTCAATGGCGCAAAGGTCTGGTTGTCCATCCTGATTGCCTTCGGTGTAGTTCTTGGTGGACATCTGCATGGCTTCGTTATCAGTTTTTTCGAGAATATCAGAGAAAAAAGTTGAGAAAAAGATTGTATTCGCGTCCGAGAAGATGTAAAAAGAATGCGTAAAAATCAAAGGAGGAGTACAGAATGAGATTCAACAAATGGACGATTCTCCTGGTTGTTGGCGTATTTCTTGTTGGGTTCACAGCCTGCGGTGGAGGCGGTAAGTACGGTGAAGTTAAAAAGGTGATGGAAAGTGGGTTTGGGGTGATGGAAAACTATTTCAATGACATGGACAAGGCAGATAACGCCAAGGATGTGGCGAAAGCCATGAACAAGTTTGCCAAAGCCATGGGTGAGCTCAAACCCAAGATGGAGGAATTGGAGAAGAAGTTTCCCGAGATCAAGGATCAAGCGAACCTGCCGCCAGAACTGGCAGAAATGGCCCAAAGGATGATGGGATTATGGTCGAAAATGATGGAGGCCGAGAAGAAGATCGAGATGTACCAGGATGATCCCGATGTCCAAGAAGCCAGGGAGGCGATGAATAAGGTCATGGAGTGATCCTGCAGAGGCAGATAATTCTTATTGCTTTGACCTTTTTCTAAAAATAGGCAACCGAGTTCATCGGGGAATTTACGGAAGCCTTTAAAAAGACCTGATCCTTCCAGTATGACCAGTCGGTTCTAAAATTTTACTATTTTTCTGATTGGCTTTCTCTAATCGGATTTTGGCCCCGGTTAACCATCACGAATGAAACTCTTACATGTCATCGCCGGCATCTTGCTTCTCTTTTTGGCCAGCATTCCAGGTTCAGCGACAGAAGAGATGGCAGAGAAAACAGGGAAGAACTGTTCGTGCTGTCATCTGGATTCATCAGGAGGAGGGGAGTTAACCAAGGCAGGGAAGGAATATCTTAAAGCCGTCTCTCTTACGACCGGGGATGTTCAGGAGGAACCCATCCCCCCGAGTTGGAAGAAAAAACTCCGTCTTCTCCGTTTTATCATGGGGTATGTTCACATTCTTACGGCCATTTTCTGGTTCGGTACGATTCTTTATGTCCACATCATCCTCAAGCCCTCGTACGCGGCCCATGGGCTTCCCAGGGGTGAGGTCCGACTAGGGTTGGTGTCCATGGCCGTCATGGCCGTCACAGGTGTTATTCTCACCGTCTTCCGAATACCTTCCTTATCCTTCCTCATCAAGACCCGGTTTGGCGTCCTGCTTCTGGTCAAGATACTTCTTTTTCTGATTATGGTTGGTTCTGCCCTGTTTGTGGTGGCTTTTATAGGACCTAAATTGGGAAAGAAGAGAAAAACTGAACCCTTAAAGGCAAAAGAGAAATTCACTCTGGACGAGTTGAGTGCTTTTGACGGCACCGAAGGCCGACCTTCATACATAGCCTACAAAAATAGGATTTACGATGTGAGCCAGAGTCAGTATTGGAAAGGGGGGAAGCACTTCGTCAGACACGATGCGGGCAATGATTTGACGGACCAGTTGATCTATGCGCCGCACGGTGAAGAGAAAATTCTTGACTGCCCACAGGCGGGGGAACTGGTGACCGGAAAAGCACAGAAAACCCCGCCTCCTGAAGAAAAGATTTTTTACATCCTAGCCTACATGAATTTGGGGGTAGTGATTCTTATCACCCTGATCCTTGCCCTGTGGCGTTGGTGGTAGGACGCGGCACATCCCTCGAGACATAAAGATAATAACATGGATGCGAGAACTGCTTTTCCCAAATTCTGCCATAGAATATTGAACCAGCAAAAGTCTTATGATATACAATAAAGCCATGATATTGGAGATGGCGAGAAAGGGAAAACATCCCCATTAATTTCACATGCCATTTCCCTTTATCTAAATCCAAAAAATGTGGAGGATTTTATGAAATTTACTACTTTCTTTACCATTCTAGTTCTCATGTTTGGATTTTCCTATTTCGCTTGTACTTCAGCTCAAGAGAAACCCCTGGATTTAACTCAGGTTCGACAGGCTATCGAAGAGGGTAATCTCAAGTTCGGAGAGGCTTTTCGTCAGGGAGATCCAGCTGCAGTCGCCAACCTTTACACAGAGGGTGCAGTGCTCCTTCCCCCCAACAGCGAGACGATCACCGGGAAAACTGCGATCGAGGCCTTTTGGGGAGCTGTCATGGGAATGGGAGTCAAAGATGCCGTTTTAACCACGGTGGAAGTGACTGGAAGCGGAGATATGGTCTGTGAGATCGGTGAGTACAAGCTTACGATTCAACCAGAAGGGCAAGAGGCGGTTGAGGATATCGGGAAATACGTGGTCATCTGGAAGCAGGCAGAGGATGGAACCTGGAAGCTTCACATAGATATTTGGAACACAAGCATGCCGGCCCAGTGATTTTAGTCTGAACGGTCACCACCGCCAGATGATCATGGCCCAGAATCCGATTGGCGTCCGGATGGCGGGCTGGGCGTCGCTGAGACCACGGAAATAATCCCCCTCTTCGCCCTTAATTTCTGTCGAAAACTTCTTGTCGTAATAGACAGGAAGATCCATGAAAAGCCCGAGGGATAGCTTACGTCCGAAGAAGAGGCCGAAGGTGCCTCCGAACCAGGATTCTTTCAGGACGTTTGTTCTTTCTGCAGACCTGTGGAAGTTGTAGACACCGTCTTCCTTTGAATTCCTGCCGTAATATCTATTGGTTTTGCGATAGACCTGATGACTCCAGAGGTCCATGCTGACCAGAAGATTCCATCTCTGGAAGACAGGAAGCTCCAGGTTGGCTTCTGTAAAATTGATAAACGAGAAAGATTTTCCATGACTCGATCTTTCCCAGCTTCTTTCCCAGTCAAATCGAGGCCAACTCTGGATATAGACGTTTTGGTCGCCCCAGATGTCTTGGTATTTGTAACCTTTCCAGAAAAAACTGGCCGAGGTTCCCAGCCTAAAGAAACCACCGCCATCGAGATCGAAGTGGATAACAGGGAGAAGTTCAACGACATAGGCGTCTTCTTTGAATGAATCAAGGAGTTCGACCTCATCATGGACGCTTCTCTCTCTCACTTTGTCCAGTTCAAGAACACCGACAAGATAAAGCTTGGCTCCTGAGATATTCATGAGTTTGATCATGTCATAGGCTCGGTACATGGTCTTGGTGGTTTTGGCGTTCCAGTTGTCCTTGACGTATTTATCTAGGGAGCTAGAGTAAGAATAGTAGTCTCCGAATTCTGTGACTTGTCGGAACCGGAATCCATGCTTGTTGCCTTTAATATCAGCCCCGATCACAAAATCCATTTGAGAGCTTCGGGTATGAGTGTATTGATCTTGCCAGAAGGCATCAATATTGGTTTTGGTTCCGAATATAGAATTACATCCAACCAGAGTCGACCATCCCCAGTTGAACCTGTTTAGACTGGTCTCATTCCCATTCAGGTTATATTTTAAGTGGCCGCTCGGATGATGCTCAGACATATTTTTGTAGTTAAATATCATCCCAACAGGTGTGCTTTTTATGGCTGTGGAGGCCACAAAACCGAATGACATTTCAGAATTCTTTTGGGAAAGACTAGAAGAAAAAGGGATCAGGAAATCATTTTCGTCGCCATGGGCGATAGCATCTCCAGAAGCGTTAAGGTTAAAGAAATCCAGTTGTCCAGAAACCATCGGGATAATCCGGATAGACTTATAATCCAGGATGGCTGGAACGGCGAGTATTTCTGGTGTTAGCCATTTTCCGCTAAAGCTCGCGTTGGCAACCTGAGTGCCGTAGAAATTTTCATGAAGAGATGCTTGGGTGGCTATGTATTGAGGTGCTGGGGAACTGGCTGGAACATCCAGGTGTCCCATCCAGCCTCGATTCCTGTAGTAGAGAAAAAGAAGGCTGGCATTGGATCTAAAGAGCTGCGAATCCTGAGGGAAGGTCAGGAAAGAATAGTAAGGATTGGGGCCGATGAACCGCAGTCGGGCTTGAAGGCCAGGGAGGAACAACGTACAGAGGAGAATCAAAACAATAATCCTGTTTATGAATGATTGGAGATTAAATATCCCATGGTTTGAATTGTTCATTTGTCATCCTCCTAGAGAGAATACAGAAATCCGCATATTCCACATATTTAGTCATAGAAAGTGATGTGTTTTTTGAAAAAAATCAGGGACAGACAATTTTATTCTTTCCAGCCTGTCATTCCAGCGAAGGCTGGAATGACGAGAGGGGTTTCCGTCAGAACCTGTACTTATGTACACTGGTATTGAGTTGATTTTATAGACGGAAATCATGTATTTAAGAGGGGAACATATTTTCGTACTTGAGACATGACAGTCGTTAATCTGGAGGAAGAATGAGCTTTACCGAGAAAAGAAGCAAGACCAGCATTCTTATCATTTCTACCCTCTTCTTTTTCGCCTCATATGCGCCGCCTGATCTTTTAACTGAAGAAAAGGCGAAACCTTCTTCATATCAAGAGCTGACAAGAAAAATCATGAATATGGGACTCAGAGAAGGGAGGGCCTACAGCATCCTGAAAACAATAACCAGCGTCGGGCACCGGCTGACTGGATCATCCCAAGCTGAAGAAGCAGTCAAACTCATCCAGCAGGAGATGCGCAGCTTGGGATTCGACCGAGTCCATCTCGAGCCCACTCGAGTTCGTCACTGGGTTCCTGGAACCGTGATGGAGGCCCGAGTGCTGTCCAAAGTCCTCGGAACTCGGTCCTTGAGCATCTGTCCTATAGGAGGCAGTGTCGCGACTCCATCGGTTGGGATCACGGCCGAGGTCCTGGAGGTCAAGAGCTTCGACGAGCTTCATCGATTACACGAGAAAGCCAAAGGGAAGATCATTTTTTTCAACCGGGCCATGGATCCTACCCTCCTGGACACCTTCCGAGCCTACGGGGAAGCTGCAGAACAGCGAGTCAGAGGCGCCGCAGAAGCGGCCAAGGCAGGTGGGGTAGCTGCCCTGGTGAGGTCTCTGACGACGAGCCTGGATGATTATCCCCACACCGGTCTGATGCGCTATGATCCCAAAATCCCGAAGGTTCCGGCGGTGTCCGTCAGCACTCTGGGCGCTAACTTCCTGACTGATGCGCTTAAAAAGGATCCGTCGTTGACCGTGAACATCAAGCTTGACTGTCAGGAATTCAAACCCATCATATCCCACAACGTCATCGGCCAGATAACAGGCACGGAGATGCCAGAGGAGATCGTCCTCGTCGGCGGCCATCTGGACAGCTGGTTTCTGGGTACCGGTGCCCATGATGACGGAGCGGGATGTGCCCAGGCTGTGGAAGCCCTGCGGCTGATTAAAGAGGCGGGATTAAAGCCCAAGCGGACGATCAGGGCGGTGATGTTTATGGACGAGGAGAACGGTGGAACGGGGGGTAAAGATTATGCTCAATCCGAGAACCGGAAAAGTGAAACTCATATCGCTGCCATCGAATCTGATAGGGGAGGATTCATGCCTTTGGGATTCGGGATCGGGGGCGGTCCGCAGACAGTGAAGCATATCCAGCAGTGGCAAGCTCTGTTCGAACAATTAGGGATGTATTGGCTGCGGGCCGGCGGTGGAGGGGTGGATATCGCCCCTTTAGCCAAGCAGGGGACTATCCTCATCGGTTTGGTCCCGGATTGTCAGAGGTATTTTGATTTCCATCATTCCGGGCGGGACGTCCTCGAGGCCATCCATCCCAGAGAATTGGAGTTGGGAGCCATCGCCATGGCCGTCTTGGCCTATCTCATCGCTCAGGAGGGAGTGTCATGATAAAAAAATTGGGATCAGAAAAATTGGGATCTGCTCCAATTTTTCAGCTTTCTCTATTCATATTGATAATATTCGGGCTCAGCGGGCATGCTGTCGCTGATTCTGCAGGTTTTAGGCGGAACGTCAGCGAAAACCAGGAAGAATATCGACTGGGCAACGATAAAATCCGGCTGTCTGTCGTCGTCAAGAAGGGAAGATTAACGGCCGAAGCTATCCAGGCCAAAGAAGAGTGGCTGAGAGGTTTCCAAGCCGCATCCGTTGAGCTTCGAACAGATGCGGATTTTAAGATCGAAGTCGTCTGGTCAGGTTGGAAAGCCCCGACGAAAATCAATAACGCCGATAATGCTCTGGCCCTCACCAAGGAAGATTTTCGGGTTGTCGAACATCAAACCCGAGAACTTCAGGACGGGACTCAGGTCCTGGAATTAAATCTCAACAGTGAAGATCATCCTTTTGAAGCTCAAGTCTCGTATCGTCTTCAACCCGAGAGCTTTTATCTGAGAAGAAAAATCGCCGTCCGTGATCCAAAAAGCAGCCGCCATTTCCTGAGCCGTATCTGGCCGAGCTGGTCCCGACTAGAAGCTGAGGTGTCGGTTATCAAAAAAGGCGGATTCGGCCAGCCGGTTGCGTTCAGGATAGGTGAAGGGGGCGCTTTTGCCGGGTTGGAATACCCGACGGCAGAGAATATTCTTCTTCAACCCAAGACGGAACTTCGATGCGGTCAGGAAATGGGCCTTCGCATCGGACCGGAATGGACTGCCAGCGAATGGTTGGTCCTCGGGCTCACGCCCGATACCCTAGTCAAAAGATGGTTCTGGGAGTACCTGGATCACATCCGGGTTGCCCCAGTCAAACCCTATCTTCTGTACAACAGCTGGTATGACCTCCGGGCTCCGGTCATGGTCGAGGATCCACTGCGGTCTCTCACAGAGGAGAACGTGCTGCGGACGATCGCCTTATTCAAGGAGAGAATGTTTGACAAAAGGGGATTACGCCTG
>CAYGBF010000262.1:0-4089 GCA_964348035.1 uncultured Eubacteriales bacterium
GAATGGAATCTCATCAAGCAGGCCCGGGATCAACTGGTTCCTCCTGAATATCTGGCTGACGATGACTTGACTTCCCAGAGGTGCTTGGATTGCCACCCGGAAGTCCTCGATTTAGGATACATGAATAAAAAGAAAACTCTTAAATTTAATCATAGGATTCACTACGACGAAAGTCTGATGTGTGTGGATTGTCACAGGACAGCCGGACATGACTATCTGTTAGACAGCACTAACCGTCCCGGCATCTCGGAATGTCTTGATTGTCACCGGAAGGAATTCGAAGGCCCGCCCAAGAACCAGAAGTGCTTGAACTGTCATGATGTCATGCTTGTTCCGGGAAAAGATTTGTAGTTTTTTTTTGCTCAAGGCTTGGCTTTGATCGGAATAAAAGGAAATTTGAAAAAAATCTAAAATGATCAAAACATTCGACATCTTGCTTGTTTTGATGGCTCTGGTTGTCTTTTTCTGGGGAGTCTTCAAGCGTACTCGCTTGTGGCGCATAGGGAAAGCGACTGATCGGTCTGAACACATGGGGAGGAGGATCAAGTCACTTTTATGGGAAGGAATCGCTCATCGGAGAATTCTCCAAGAGCTCTATCCAGGCTCTCTTCATCTGATGATTTTCCTGGGATTTATGATCCCGTTTGTCGTCATCATCCTGACCCAATTCATGTTCACCCTGCCTCGGGTATTAGCCAAGCCGATATCCCTAGTCTTGGATTTAATCGCTTTATTGGCTATCTTGTGCTTACTCCTGATCCTGTTCCGCCGCTACCTATCTCGTCCCTCCCGACTGGATAATCGACCTGATGACTTGATCGCTCTCATCCTTATCCTGTTTATCCTTTTAACAGGATTAATCCTTGAAAGCCTCAGGCTATCCGTGATCGGAGAAGATGTTCGGGCCTGGGCACCTGTGGGCAATATCTTAGCTGTCCTGTTGAATACGGTAGGATTAGATACACAGTCAAAGGGCCTGTTGGCCATGGTCGTCTTCCGGGTTCACTTTTTTCTTGTTCTGGGGACCATAGCTTACATTCCCTACTCTAAACTATTCCATGTCATCAGTTCGCCGATGAATATGGTGTTTCGCTCTTTCGAGCCGAAGGGAATTCTTACCCATCTCGATTTGGAGGATGAGGAAGCAGAGAGCTTTGGAGTCAGCAAAATCGAGGAGTTTACCTGGAAGCATCTCATGGACCTGGATGCCTGTACCCGATGCGGGCGGTGCCAGGATCACTGCCCGGCGTATTTAACCGAGAAACCTCTTTCCCCCAAGAAATACATCGACGACTTAAAAGAGCATTTTCATCTTAAGGCCCCCCAGATCCTTGAGGCAGGAGACAAAAAAGACGATCCCGAGGAACCCGCCCCGCTCACAGGGCAGGTCATTGAAGAAGATGTTCTCTGGGCCTGTACGACATGCCGTTCCTGCATGGAGCATTGTCCCGTTTTCATCGAACATGTGGATAAGATCATAGATATGAGGCGGTATCAGGTCCTGATGGAAAGTCAATTTCCCGAAGAACTCACCACGGCCTTTAGAGGACTGGAGAAAAACTCGAATCCCTGGGGTTTGGGGCATGATGCTCGCGCTGACTGGATAAAGGAACTGGATGTTCCTGTTATGTCGGAAAGCGGCGGAGAGGATATCGACGTCCTCTTCTTTGTGGGCTGTATTCGATCCTTCGACGACCGCAACAAGAAAGTTTCCATTTCGATGGTAAAAGTCCTGAAGTACCTCGGGATTAACTTTGCCATTCTAGGAATGGAAGAGGGCTGTTGTGGTGATCCTGCCAGGCGAGTGGGGAACGAATACCTGTACCAAATCCTGGCCCAAACGAATATTGAAACATTCAACCGGTACAATATCAAAAGAATTCTCACCACCTGTCCGCACTGCTACAACACTCTTAAAAACGAATATTCACAACTCGGATTCCAAGCTGATATCCTCCATCATGCTCAATTTCTCCAGGAGAATATAAAAAAAGGACGACTTAAGCTGGATAAATCCCTGGCGAAAAGGCTTACCTACCACGATCCTTGCTATCTGGGGAGATATTCTGACATTTATGAGCCGCCAAGAGAAATCCTGAAATCCATTCCCGGTTTAGATGTTCGAGAAATGAACCGGTCTCGGAACGACTCATTATGTTGCGGTGGAGGCGGCGGGTGGATGTGGATGGATGAGAAGATCGGCAAGAGGATGAACGCTCAGCGCCTGGAGGATGCTCTGATGACCAAACCTGAAGGGATCGCCACGGCCTGTCCTTTCTGTGTCACCATGTTCGACGATGCCATAAAGGATAAAAATATGGAGGATGACCTAAAGATTTGGGATCTCGCTGAGTTGGTGGAACAGGCCATGTTAAGTGGAAAACAAGCACCTTCTTCTGGGAACAGGTCTTAGGAGTGATCGGTTCACCAGGAATTATTCTGGAAGAATTTCTCAATCCATCCTGATGACTATCAACAGCTGCTCGATGTTGTTTTTTTTGTCCAAAAGGGTCATAGAAGTAAGCTCTGGAAAACCGAAATAACCTTGTCGATGTCCTCGTCTCCGATATCTTTATGGGTAACGAACCGTATCCCACCCTTTGTGGCTAAGGCCAGGACCTCTCTTGCCTTCAATACCTCTAGGAACTCAGGAATGGAATAGCGGGGATGGTTGAAGTCGAAGATGATGATGTTCGTATCGATGTGATCCGGATTGAGAGAGATGCCGGGCATCTCAGCGATAGCCGAGGCCAATTTTTTCGCTCTGATATGATCTTCTTTTAACCTATCGACCATTTCTGTCAGGGCAACGATCCCGGCTGCCGCCAGGACGCCGACTTGACGCATCCCCCCACCCAAAGCCTTTCTAACTCTCCGAGCATAATCGATGAAATCTTGGGGACCGTTGATGATGGAGCCGACAGGTGCGGAAAGACCCTTAGAGAGACAAAACATCAGGGAATCGCCGATGGCCGCATACTCCTTGAGAGAAATGCCCGAAGCATGGCAGGCATTGAACACTCTGGCCCCGTCGAAGTGAATTTTGAGTTTATGTCTTTCGGCGATGTCTCTTATGGCTTTCAGATTATCCATCGGAACTAAAGCTCCGCTCCAGTTGTTATGCGTGTTTTCGACACAGATGAGACTTGTGCGTGGGATGTGGACTGAGGGCTTCCGGATGTTTTGCTCAACCTTTTCCGGATCCATAGCTCCCCGGTTAGATGGAAGGGGCCGAGGAGTGACCCTGGCTACGAAGGTCATATGAGTTGATTCCATGTTGTAGAGGTGGGCCCTTTCTTCGACGATGACTTCGTCCAACTCTTGGGTCCAGACTTTAATCGAGATCGAATTTCCCATCGTTCCCGAAGGAACGTACAGGGCCGCTTCCTTACCGGTCATTTCTGCGGCGAGAGACTCGAGCTTCTGGACTGTGGGATCATCTCCTAGAACATCATCACCGACCTCAGCCTGAGCCATGGCTGTCCTCATTTTTTCCGTCGGTCGGGTGACCGTGTCGCTCCGGAAATCAGAATATTTCATCACAATTCTTTTCTCCTTATTCTGGACTCATTATAAACAAAAATCATTTTAAGAGTAAACAATTCCCGAAAAACTCCCTTCCATAGGTAACGTTTTCCGTGTATACTTGGTTCTTAATCTGTGGAATAGATTGTTTTGATGACTAAGGATGTCCGATAAAAAAATCTATAATATTTCTTTACTTTCCTTATCATTTCTCACTCTTTTCTTCCTCAGTGCCAATGTTTCATACCATATCGTTTTCCGAGGCGAGATGGTCAGCATTCCAGACCTGGTAGGCAAAACAAAGGCTGAGGCCGAAGACATCCTGGCCAAGAAGAGGTTGTTCCTCATCCAGAAGGGCGAACAGTTCCACGATCATTGGCCGGAAGGCCTGATCATATCCCAAGATCCTTCTTCAGGCTCCAAGATTCGAGTTTACAGAAAAGTCCGAGTCGTCTTGAGCTCGGGGAGTGAAAAGGTCATCGTCCCTCGACTGATAGGTAAAAATTATCAATCCGTTAATGTCGATTTGCGAGCTGCCAGCCTGAGAAAAGGAAAAATATCCCA